>JBDKTK010000376.1:0-17453 GCA_039680225.1 Syntrophaceae bacterium | reverse complement strand
CTCCCACGACGGGGTGATCAGAAAGCTCTCCTCCATGTAATCGACTATCTGGAGAAAGCGCGTAATCGGGAATGAGATCGTCAGCTCGTTTTTGTCCACGAAGGGGCGGCCGGAAATGTCGAACAGTCCGAGGACCCCCCGCTGCCCCCCGGCGCATTTTTCCAGGTACGGGTACTGGACTATCGTCCCGCAGCCCGCCGCAAACGGGGCGAAAACGCCGTTCGGCTCGTCATAATCGAAATTGGCAAGGGTAAAAAGCCCGGCCAGGACGTCGGGGGTTGCAAAGCATATGACGCCCTCGGGTTCGTCGAATTCGTTCAACGCATCCCATCTCTTGAAAACTATGAACCGCCCGGGGGCCTTGAACAGGGTGGAGTGTTTCAGGAATTTTTCCACGAGTTCGGGCGACCTCTTGTAGCGCTCGCCTTCCACTTTGCCGGGAATCCCGTAAGAAAGGAAAAAGGTGAAGTCCGGGCCGATCTCATCGGAGAAGCCCAGGTAGCGCCGCGCGCCGCCGCAGCCTGCCGCTTCGGCATCGAAGCACAGGGCCTCGCCCTTCCTCACCCGCGCAAGCGGGCCCAGGATGCACCGGTGCGCTATCGGGGCTTTCGGCTTCGGGGCGCAGCCCTCGTCGTCGGTGTAGTAGAAAGTGACCGGGAGTTCGGCCCCGCGGAAATGCCTCTTCCAGAGCGATATGCACTTTCCCTTGATTTCCTGGTCCATGGGCGATCCCCCTTTCTTTTAAGGATCGGACATCAAATCGAAACGGAAGTTCCAGTTGCTATTTTTTAAAGGCCTCGTTGAAGAGGTCCTGCATCGCCTGCCAGGAGCGCCTGTCCGAGACAGGATTATAGGCTATGCCCTTCGAGGGGTCGCTGCCGCTTGCCGGGTTCGTGAAACTGTGCACCGTGTTGCCGTAAACGTGCATTTGCCAGTCCACTCTGCCCTTGCGCATCTCCTCGATGAACGCCTCTCTCTGTTTGGCGGGCACAAAGGGATCGTCCGCCCCCGTCAGCGCCAGGACGCTTCCCTTGATGTTCCGGGCGTCCTCCGGATGGGGCGTGTCCAACGTCCCATGGAAGCTTACGACCGCGCTGAGCGGGGCGCCGCTGCGGGCCAGCTCGAGGGCGCTCATCCCCCCGAAGCAATAGCCGATCGCGGCCACCCGGGACTGGTCCACGAGCGGGCTCTTGAGCAGTTCGTCAAGGCCGGCCCGGGCCCGGGCGCGCAGGAGCTTTCTGTCCTTGCCGAATTTCCCGGAGAGTTTTTTCGCCTCGTCCTGGGTGGACGCCCTTTGCCCCCTGCCGTAAATATCGGCCGCGAAAGCCACGTATCCCAGCTTCGCAAGCTGGACGGCCCGGCCCCGGATGTAATCGTTCAAACCCCACCACTCATGGACAACAAGCACCCCGGGGCGCGCCTCCCTGCTGCTGTCATCATATGCAAGGAACCCTTCCAGGGGCTCTGCTGAAGTCCCGTAATTGATCGCCTGAGTTTTAATTTCAGCCCCGGCGGGAACGCCGGAGATCAGAATCAAAGCTAAAACCAGCAAGAGTATTCTCATCACGTTCCTCCTTTTGCACGTTTCTTTCATGTGCCCATAATCCATAAAAAACTGGAAAGGGAGTTGCCTTCATCCTGCCTGATGCTGGTAAAAAACTTAGCGGATGTCTCATCGGCCGGGCGGCCCGTGCTCTCCCCTTCAGCCGCGGACAGGAATACGGCGGAGTTGTTCACGAAGAAAGGCCCAAGCGAAAGCGGCGAGATTCCCGATGCGGCCGCAATCATGGCAAACTCCCCTGAATGCGCACCGGCCCGGATGACCGCGCTGCTTTCATCGGGCCTGTTCGTCTCGAAATAAATATTTACATGGCCTGAATAATTCAGCCTGCCCTTGAACGAGGCGACGGAGTTCAAAACGGTCTCGGGCTCCGGGTTTTTGCGTTTCACGCAAAGCCGTCCCGTCCCAAAAAACAAATCGGGCTTTTCAGTCCACTGATCGAGGGCAGGCCCGTAAATCAGGTCCAGGAAGGTCCGGCAGGAATGGTTGTACATGACAGGTTCGAGGCAGCTCCAGCCGCTTTCTTTTATAACCAGGCCCGAATCCTCCCACAATTCATAAAGGTGGAATTTCGTATTCATTTTTCTGCCGACATTGGCAAATACGGCGCGCGGCTCGCCGGGAATTTCCCAGCCCTCCTCCCGGTTCAGGCCGGCCCTGTCATGAATGAGTTTCCGCCAGCCCTCGCCCGGTTCGGAGAATTCGGGACGGGACTTGAGGTCGGGCCCGGCAAGATAATAATGCCTGTCGATGATCCTGACGGCGCTCCGGAGCCTGTCCCGGAAAAATAAGAATCTCTCGCCGGAGCGGGCGCACACCTCCCAGTTCACGTCGAAATAGTAGCTGTTGGCCTTATCCGTCAAGATAACTCCTGGATACGGTTTTTGACAGGTCGGCCAGGATATTCATATATCTTATGTAAGCCTCGTAAGGGGAACTGTACGGATTATCTTCATTCCCGGCGCGACCCGTCATCATGTTATAAAAATGATCGGACATCTGGAGCTTCCTCCAGGCCGCCAGCAGGCCGGGGGCGCTCCTCCGGTGCACCTTCCCCGACATTGCGTAAACGGCCTGCAACGCTTCCTTCTGCATGTAATTGACGCCCCAGGGGACCTCCCCGGAAGGGGCCGGCCACTGCCCGTCGTCTGCAGGCACGTCAAGAAAAGGGGCTTCCACATCGCCGGCCTCGCCGGGCAAAATGAAACGGCGGTCCTTTTTGAGGGAAGTTTCAATAAAACGGAAAACATCCGCCGCGCCGGCTTCGTCCAAAGAGCTGCAGTCGACGGAGACGGGCACAATTTCCGCGGGCGAAGACCGGTCCGGGTTTTCAGCTGAAATTTTAAATTTGAAATTTGAAATCTTTTCTCCCCCCTGGAGAAAGTTGAGGGATGTACCTGCGGGCCTGTATATGGCGCCGCGGACGACACCCTGAAAAATCAGCGGGGATTCGTTCAGCAGAGTCCTGAATCCCAGGCGCTCAATGCAAGACGCCAGGGCATTGCTGTAGAAGGCTTCTGTATTGCGGAAAGTCGGGGGGGTGCAGCCGAACAGGGCCTTGATCTTCTTCCTGTGGAGTTTTACCTGCTTTATGAATTCCTCTTCCGAAAAAAGGAATGAGAAAGACCGGAAATAATTCTCGCCCAGGAACTCCATCATGCCGGTATCCGCAAGCTCCCTGTAGCTGTCGACGGCATCGGGCCGGTGCTTTTCCAGCATCTCCAGAAAATTTCCCGACAGCGATATGCCGGCGCGCAGGGCGCCCCTGTTTTTCTGCAGGGACTCGCAGAGCCTGCGGTTCAGGGGAAGGCAGCGGGAATCCAGCAGCGAATTGAAATCCGCCAGGTTGGCGGCCTCATCCTCGTAGCCGTTTCCCTTGTTTATGTCGAGGAGGCTGAATTCGCGGAGGCGTATCGGTTGGTGGGCATGGAAATAGAGAAATAATGAGGACATTACTCTCCCTTTCATTCAGGTGGTTCGGATATTCAACCGGCCAGCATTTTATAGACTTGATAAACCTTCTCCGCGGCGGTTTTCCAATGAATGTTGTCAAGCTCCTGCCTGCTGCCTTTTTTGAGTTCTTCAATGAGTGACGGGTATTTGAGGGCGGCGATCATCTTATCGGCAAGTTCGTCGATATCCCAGAAATTCACCTTCAGGGCGTGCCTGAGGATTTCCGAGACCCCCGACTGCCTCGAGATGATGACCGGGACGTCATAGAGCATTGCCTCAAGCGGCGAGATGCCGAAGGGCTCGGAAACGCTCGGCATGACGTA
Source organism: Syntrophaceae bacterium (assembly GCA_039680225.1). Classification (GTDB taxonomy): domain Bacteria; phylum Desulfobacterota; class Syntrophia; order Syntrophales; family UBA4778; genus JBDKTK01. Next base: position 13,616 of record JBDKTK010000376.1, on the reverse strand, counting down.
CAGGTCGCTCATGGCGTAGATGCGCTCGACTTCGGCGCCCTTCAGAAAGCCCGTGAAATGAAAGTTCCTGCCGATCCCGAGCTGGGCCACCCTTTCGATCATCCGGGGCATCATGTCCCCGGAGCCCGCCATGACGAAGGTGACGTCCGGGATAGCCTGGATCACTTTTGCGGCGGCCTCGACGAAATAATCAGGGCCTTTCTGGAACGTGATCCTCCCCAGGAAGAGCACGACCTTCCCGGAAGAGATTTTCGCCGGGGCAAATACGGTTTTGCCCTCGCTGCGGGAAACGGCGTTGTGGATGACGCTGATCTTTTCCTCGGGGATGCCGTAGCGGCTCACGATCTGCCCCTTCGTGTAATGGCTCACGGCGATCACGTGGTCGGCCGCTTCCATCCCGAACCGCTCTATGTTGTATATATCGGGATTGACGCCCTCGCCGCTCCTGTCGAATTCGAGGGCATGGGCGTGATAAATGAAAGGCTTGCCGCTGCTGCGCTTGGCCCGGGCGCCGGCAAACGCGGTCATCCAGTCATGGGAGTGAATGACATCGAATGATTCCCTTTGGGACAGGACCCCGGCAACATCCCCGTAGCGGATGACCTCGTTGATGAGATTGGGGCCGTAATTGCCGGACAACTCGGTTGCCCCTTCCTCTTCATATTGAGGCCCTCTCATCAGGCGCGATTCGGAAACGAGCCTTTCGTAATCTTTCTCGTTAATGTACGGCTTGAGAATGGAGTCGATTATGCGGAATTCAAGTTTCTGCAGCAGCTGTTCCCGCTCGAATTCGGCCAGGGTGGGGACATCGGAGGCGGAAACAAGCCTCACGTGCGAATGGCCCTTTTCCCCCTTGATCCTCGGCAGCACGAAAATTATATCGATCCCGAGCCCGGCCATGGCGCGCGTCAGACCGAAGCACGCTGTCCCAAGCCCTCCGCTTATGAAGGGGGGGAACTCCCAGCCGAACATCAGGGGGCGCATTCTTTTTCCCGTTCCCGTCGAGGGGGAATTTATATAGCGGTTCATAACTGCAAGCTCTCCAGGATGCCCGGTTCGCTGAACCTGAGCCGGAATTCCGAAGAGTCCCTGTTGAAGTCAATCGTCCCGTTGATCTGTTGGGCCAGGAACACAATCAGGCGGGCGCTGAGGCTTTCCGATCCATGGAAATCGACTTCCGGGCAAAAATGGCTGCCGTAATCGGAAACGACCAGATTAAAAAAATCTCCCTCCGGATAGAGGTCGATGACAACCCGGCCCTTTTCGCCGGGACGGATTTGGGTGAAGTTCGCGAGCAGTTCCTTGATAATGAAACCGCAATAGATCGCAGTGTCGCTGCTCAGACGGACATCCCGGAAATTTATCCTGATGATCCCCGGCGGGACGTTTGCCTGCCTTGCGAGGTCTTTCAGGAAAGCGGCGTCATCAACCCTGGTCCGGTCGCCCGCTCCGTACAGTTTCTGATGGGGGCAGGCCTTTTCATGTTTCTTTTGCTCATCCGGGTCGGCAACCCCGTCCGGGACGGGTATTGCTCCCATATTCATGCGGACGCGGTTTAAAAATTCCCGCAAAATATCGTCCCCTCTTTCGAATCTATTTCCCGCTGATTCTGCTGATCTGATGCCGGGTTACAAAAGCCCCCGCGGGCTCTCACGCGAAGACCCGTGTCTGCAATCGAAATCCCCTTATTTGGCAAGGGGAAAGCTGGGATATCCTCTCAACGAATTCAACCGGATTTGTGGAATCATATTTATTATAAGACCGCAGAGCCTGCCATCGAGCATTGCCTGATTTTATATTTCGCGATAGCTGAAAAGCTTCTAAGATTATGGATTAAGCCTTCAGAGCGGAAACTTCCTGAAGAAAACAGCGGGAGGGCAAAAAAAGCCCGGGTCCGGCAGGCCGGCCCGGGCTGGATTGTTCCAGGGTCTTTCAGCTTTCCAAAGTGATCAAACCCTCGCGGATCGCGTACTTGATCAGTTCGGCCGTGCTGTGGATGTCCAGCTTGAACATGATATTGCGCCGGTGCGTTTCCACGGTCTTGACGCTGATGTGCAGGTGGGAGGCTATCTGCTTGGTCGTCTTGCCTTCGGCAAGGAGCTGCAGCATTTCCCTCTCCCTGTTGGTCAGGGCCGGCAGGGCCGGTATCCCGCCGCCGTAGGCCTTGTTCACGTAATTTTTGACCACTATGTCGGCTACGCGCGGGCTCAGATAGGTATGGTTTGATGTGACCGAGCGGATGGCGCCGGCGAGCTCTTCAAAAGCGCAATCCTTCAGAAGGTAACCCGAGGCGCCGGCCTCCAGCATCCCGGAAACAAACCGCCTGTCCGAGTGCATAGAGAGCGCAATGACCTTGACCCCCGGCGATTCTGTCAGGATCCTGCGGGTCGCGTCAATCCCGTTGAGGTCCGGCATCGTGATGTCCATGATAACGACATCGGGCAACAGCTTCTGGGCGAGTTTCACGGTATTGCGGCCGTTTTCGGCCTCCCCGATAACCTCCATGTCCTTCTGTTTTTCAATAAGGGTGCGAAGTCCGTCCCGCACGATTTTGTGATCATCCGCCAACAAGACTTTTATACCCATATTCTTTTGCCCCTCTTTGATTTTATCAAGCATGGTTTGAGATTGGTTCCTTTCTGTGTCGGCTAGGATCAAGCCCTTAAAAGGCGTTGACCGGTTTCCTGAAGAAATCATCTTCAACAAAGCACATGGCACAACCGAACCGATTCAGATCAGGAGCGATATCAAACGAGGAGATGCTTAAGGGGATAACTTTCAATAACAATCGATCGCGATCCGGCACATCCAGTATTCGGCTCCAATCGGGGCACTTAAACAGAATCAAAAAGAAGTTGATTCAGATTTTTTGAAGAGCTACTTAATGCTTCAGGAAGAATAATAGCACGGCATTGTTAAAGTGCAAATGGATTTTTAAAAAAAATTCCAATAAAATTAGCTGGTCTGAAGGCAGGGGGACTATATGCAGTGTGGAAAATGCGGGCATGCAAACCCGCTGGAAGGGACAATAGGCCGCAAAGAGGTATGCGCGTCGTGCGGGGCGGACCTGCGCTCCTGCATCAATTGCGCTCATTACGACCCGGGCCGTTACAACTCGTGCGGGGAGCCCCAGGCCGAAAGGGTGCTCGACAAGGAGAAACGGAATTTTTGCGACTTCTTCTCGGCCTCGGAGAAAAACAGGGGAAAGGATAAAAAAGCTGCGCCCCCGGATGCGAAAAGCAGGCTCGACGCCCTTTTCAAGAAATAGTTTCGAAAACGCAAGGCTACCAGTACGGCGGCCTGTGATACAGGTATGGGTAACTGTTGTACGGGAACGGCATTACGGGATAGTCCCAGTAAGCCGGCCTGCGGTACTTGGCCCGGCGTTCCCAAAGGTGCAGATGTTTCGAATCCACGACGGGATATGAGTACTGCAGCTCCCCCACGGGCTGGACCTCGACGCCGGATATGGCCCCTATCACCGAGATTTCCCGTCCCGGCTTGTAAATCGCGGGGTCCAGGAAACCCGGATGGCGGATAATGAACCTCCCGTCGGACACATCGCCCTCTTCCGGCCGCTTCTCAAAATCCAGGGGTTTATCCATTACCGTGATGAAGGTGCCGTTCTTCCGGACATTCGTGTCGATGATCTGTCCGCCCCACAGCACATTTTTATTGAGGTACTTCCGGGGCGCCTTCTGAATATCGTTGAAAGGCAGCGTGACATCGACCTGCTGAAGCGCCTGACGGGAAAAGGGAGAACAGGCAAACAAAAGGACAAGGGGGAGAAGGGCGAGGAGGAATTTTACATCTCTGAATACTTTTACCAATGAAACACCCCCACTCCGACGCCGAAAGTGAATTGCGGCTGCGCTGCATACGATTCTATCTTCCACAGATAGGCTTCCCTGGCCTGGAGCGCCGGGTAGCTGTATTGGATCTGGCCCAGCGGGCGGATAGATTTTCCGAGCACCTGGCCCGCTACAGTAATGGAGCGTCCCGGCGAATATACCGCCGGGTCGCGGTAATCGGCAAACCTGACCAGGAACCGTCCGTAAGAGACATCTGTATCTTCGGGCCTCTGCCTGGACTCAAGCGGCTGCTGGAGGACTTCCATCCAGGTTTCGTCGGGCTTCACCGATGTGCTTATAATGCGGCCGCCCAGCACGACTGTCTTCCCCTTGAACTTATCCGGGTCTTTGATCAGGTCCTGGAAGGAAATGGAGGGGTCGACATAACTCATGACCTGCTTGGAAATGACGGGCCCGCACGAGATCACGAGGATGATCAGAACAAAAATGACAGGCAGCCCGGCCGCAAAATGTTTCATGTGTCATTCCGGTCCCTGAAATATGCATTGAGCGCTTCCAGGAGGCTTGAGTCGGAGCCAACCGGCCCCGGCGACTGGGCATCCTCTCCGAAATAGCGCTTGACGGCGCTCATGATCATGGCGCTCTCCTGCTCCTGCGTACGGTTCAGTATAGTAGACATTACTTTCCCCCGCTCTTTATTTCAATTCTTTTCGCAGCTGCCCGGATGGTCCGTTTTAATAAGGGATAATTGCCCCAAGGCATAAGGACCGGGAATGTTCATGAAGGCAATATTGATTATATTGATTCCGGGAGGATTGGCAATAAGACTATCTCTGATTTGCACCCTGAGCGCTTCTGAAACAATTTACGCTTTAGGATTACGGTAAAACATTTTATAAAAACAGGACCGCGTTCCGAATCACGTCAATGTCGTGATCCCCAGGAAATCCACCCCCCCGGCCTGTCCGGGGGCCACCATCTCGGTTATGACCACCCTGTCGCCCTTGCGGGCGAGTCCCTGGTCTTTCAGGTACCTGAACAGGAACTGCTGGTCGAAAGGGTCTTCAACCAGGATGGGGCAGACGCCGTAGGAAACGTTCAGGAAATCATGCACGCGCTTGTCCCGGCAGAAGGCGATGACCCAGCTGCGGGGCTTGAACCTGGATACCCGGCGCGGCGTGCCGCCGGTATGGGTGGGGGTCAGGATCAGCCGGGCCTGCAGCCCCTTCGCGGCTTCGATCACGTTGATGGAAATCATGTCGCCCACCGTGATCTGCCGCCGGTCCATCGTCCTGACCAGGTCCTCCCGGGGCTCGCCCAGGTGCCGGGCCGGGCCTTTCCCTCCCTCAATCGCCCCGGCAATGCGGGACATCATTCTGACGGCTTCAACAGGGTGCTTTCCAATCGCGGTCTCGCCGGAGAGCATGATCCCGTCGGTCCCGTCCAGGATGGCATTGGCCACATCGGTCACCTCGGCGCGGGTCGGCCTGACGTTCGAGATCATTGATTCGAGCATCTGGGTCGCTGTTATGACAGGCCTGCTTTTCAGGTTCGCCTTGTTGATGAGGAGTTTCTGAACGGCCGGCACATCCTCGATCGGGATATCCATCCCGAGGTCCCCCCGGGCGACCATTATGCCGTCGGCAACGTCAAGTATCTCGTCGATATTCCTGACGGCCTCGGCGCGCTCTATCTTGGCTATCAGGTAAGCGGATTGTTCCTTCCGGCGCAGATGCTCGCGGGCCCTGACCACGTCGTCCGACCTGTTGATGAACGAAAGGCAGAAGATGTCCGCCCCTTTCGAGAGGCCGAAGTCAATGATCTGGAAATCGCGCTCGGTCAGCGAGTCCAGGAAGATGCGAGCGCCGGGGACATTCAGCCCCTGCCGGGAGAGGAGCGGGCCGCCGATAATGACTTTGCATATTATGTCTTTGCCGCTGACCGAGATCGTCTTGAGCTGGATGAAGCCGTCGCTCAGGTAAATGATTGATCCGGGGGAGACTATTTCGGGAAGCAGCTCATACTGGACAGGTATGGCGCCCCTGCCCCGGACTTCACCCGTCGTGAGCGTGATGTTTTCCCCGTTCCTCAACAGGAGCGGCTCGACCTCAAGATTGCCGATCCTGATTTTCGGCCCGGGCAGGTCGACAAGGATGGGAATGGAAACGTTGAGGGCCTCCGCTGCGGAGCGGATGCGGTCGATGTCCCTGCCGTGCTCTTCCAGGGTGTCGTGGGAGAAGTTCAGCCGGGCCGCCGACATCCCGGCCCGGATCAGGTCCGGAAGGACTTTCGCGGAACGGGAGGAAGGCCCGATAGTACAGATTATCTTGGTTTTCCTTGAGGGTAGTTTCACCTTGATTCGGGTTCCATCTGCATTTTCGGATCTGCCTTGGATATAATGGACACGACTTCCTGCCTTTTAGTGTTCATGAGCATCAGGTTCTCCGCTTCCAGGTTAAGCCTCATGAGCGGTTCCGTGTTCGACAGCCGCAGGTTGAACCACCACGTGTTGTAAGTGACGGTCAGGCCGTCGAGGCAGTCCTGCCCGGCATTGCGGTACCTTTGCTTGAGGGCCGCAAATATGGCCTTCGGGTCGCTCACGGTCATGTTTATCTCGCCCGTTGCCGAATAGATTTGCAGGTGCTCCATGATCTCGGAAAGGGGTTGGCCTTTGTAGGCGAGGTAGTTCAGCATGTGGACCATCGTGAGCAGGGCATTGTCCGTGTACCCCATGTCCTTGTAATAGTAATGGCCGGAGAGTTCGCCGGCAAACACCGCCCCCTCCCGGCGCATCAGCTCCTTGATGAACGAATGGCCCACCCGGGACCTGACCGGCACGCCCCCGAGGCGTTTGATCGTCTCCGGCACGGTCCGGCTCGACCTTAAATCATAGAGTATCTTTGACCCGGGCTGCCTGTAGAGGAAGAACTCGGCAATGAGCGCCGTCACCAGGTCCTCCCTGATCCGGTCCCCGTTCTCGTCCACAAATCCGCAGCGGTCGGCGTCCCCGTCAAAGGCGATGCCCACGCCCGCCTTTGTCTCCGTGACCTTTCTCTGGAGGTCCTCGGTGTTGGCCGGGATGAGGGGGTTCGCCACGTGGTTGGGAAAGCTCCCGTCCGGTTCCATGCACAGCGTCGTGACATTCCACATTGGGAACCTTTTGAACAGGAGTTCGAGTTCGGGGCCGACGGCCCCGTTGCCGCCGTCGACAACGATGTTCATCTCAACAGGCTCGTGGACAAAACCGCTTATCCGGTTGATGTAATTGTCCAGTTCCTTCCCTTGTTTTACATTGCCTCTTTCGAGCGCCTTCCCGGCGGGCGGGCAGGACCCCTCCCTTGTCATCTGTTTCAGTTCGGGAAGGCCCTGGTCGCTGCTCAAGGGGACCGCGTCGCGGCTGACAAGCTTCAGGCCGTTCATTTCCGAGGGCAGGTGCGATGCCGTGATCATTGCCCCCGCATCAAATCCGCCTTCGATCTGCTCAAAATAAAAATGGGGGGTGGTCACCATTCCCATATCGGTGACCGATGCCCCGGAGCTCACGGCGCCGTCAATAAAGGCGGAGGCCAGATTGGGCGAGGAGATCCTCATGTCATGCCCGACCGCGATATTCCTTGCCTTGAGAAGGGGAACGAAACACGCCCCTATTTTGCGGACAGTCTCCTCGTCCAGTTCGTTCGGATACTCGCCCCGGATGTCGTAGGCTTTGAAGATATCCATTGAGTTCTCCTGAAATAATTTATCGGACCTGGACGTTAAGGGAGCCGACGCGGCCGGTCCGGTGGTCCAGGACAGTCAATTCGATTTGCCTGCCCGAGGCCACGGTGCTTAAAAGGTTGTTAAAGGATTCAACCCCCTCCACCGCTTCTCCGTTCAGCTCCAGGATAATGTCGCCGCGCTCGAGCCCGGCCTTGGCGAGAGGGCTGCCCGAAGCAATTTTTTCGACGGCTACCCCGGTGTTCTCGCCGGTTTCAAACTTTTCCATCTCCTCTGAGGAAACAGGGCGGACATCTATCCCCAGCTTCTCCTTCATCGCGGAGGCCAGGAGCCTGGAGGCGGCCTGCTGGTTGCCGACCTTGACGGCGACCTTCATTTTTTTGCCGTCCCGCCAAACCACCATGTCCGCCTGGTCTCCAGGGCGGACGGCTGCGACGGAGTTGCGCAGGTAACCTGCATCGGGCACCGGCTTGCCGTTGAATTCAAGGACGACATCGCCGGATTTCAATCCCGCCTCTGCCGCCGGGCTGTTCTCCGTGACTTCCGCGACGAGGGCGCCCCCCGATTTTTCCAGGCCGGATTTCTTCGCCAGGTCGTACGTGAGGTCCTGGACGCTCACTCCCAGCCAGCCCCTCTCGACCTTGCCGCGGGCCATGAGCTCTCCCGCCACATAACGGGCGATATTGCTGGGGACCGCGAACCCGATCCCCTCAAATCCGCCCGAGGCGGAAGCGATCACCCCGTTGATGCCGATCACCTCGCCCTTTAAATTGAGCAACGGCCCGCCGCTGTTGCCCGGGTTGATCGCGGCGTCCGTCTGGAGGAAATCCTGGTAGCTGCTCGGGTCGGTGATGCCGCGCCTGTTCTTGGCGCTGATTATCCCTGTGGTCACGGTCTGATCGAGCCCGCGGGGGTGCCCGATTGCCACGACCCACTCGCCCACCACAACCTTATCCGAATCGCCGAATTTCAGGAACGGCAATGGTTTGACTGGATCTATCTTGATAATGGACATGTCTGTTTTCGGGTCCGCGCCGATCACCCTGGCCGGGTATTCCTCGCCGCTCGAGAGCAGGACCTGGATCTTGGTCGCGTTCTCCACGACATGGCTGTTGGTGAGGATATGCCCGTCGGCCCTGATGATGATGCCCGAGCCGACGCCCCTGAGTTCCCTTTTGAATTTTTTCGGGGCGCGGTCTTCGAAGAAGTGTTTGAAGAAAGGGTCGTTGAAAAAGGGAAGGAGGGGCGAAGACACCTTCGTTTTCTGCACCACGTTAATATGCACAACGCTGGGGATGCTCTTTTCAGCCACTTCGATTATGGCGGTGGTGAGGTTCGGGGCGCTCCTTTTGGCCGCTCCCTCCAGGCTGCACGGGGCTGTAAATACAGCAATCAAAACCGCAAAGGTGAGCGCAGCCCTGCGGCGCAGAACGATTCGGGAAGACATGCCTCCTCCTTTCCAGGTAAAAGGTTGAACGGGGCAGGCGAGAAGATTATCTTAGCTGGAGAGGCTCATCGCAGCAGCTGAAAGTGCAATTGCAGCCGCATTCCTCGTGCGATTTGCCGGAATCGCAGCATTCGGTCCGGACCTCGAGTTCAAGGCCGCATACATTACAGCGGTAAACCTGGCCCTTTTTCATTTCATGGCAATCCACGTGATCACCCCCTCTGTTTTCACTACATTAAAAGCTTAAGAAAGGCAGGAGGGGGAAGTCAAGCGCGGAAGTAAGGAGAAGGGTGAAGGAATGGAAGGGGACGCCCTCGTGTCGCGGGACCGACCTCGTTCAGCTTAAATATTTTTTAAGGTACCTTGCCGTATGCGACCGTGATGCTTCTTTGAGGATTTCGTGGGGATTGCCCGCAGCGACTATGCTGCCGCCCGCCCCGCCTCCCTCGGGGCCCAGGTCTATTATGTAATCGGCGCTGCGGATTATGTCGAGATTATGCTCGATGACAACGACGGTGTGGCCGCGGTCCACCAGGCGCTGCAGGACTGCCAGGAGCCGCTCGGTGTCCGCCATGTGGAGGCCCGTTGTCGGTTCATCCATGATGTAGAGCGCCCGCCCGTTGCCCCAGGCCAGTTCTTTGGCCAGCTTGATCCGCTGGGCCTCTCCGCCCGAAAGGCTCGGGCTCGACTGGCCGAAGGTCAGGTAACCCAGGCCGATGTCGTTGAGGAGTTCCAGGGGTTTTTTCAGGGAACTGATCGAAGAGAACAGGTCAAGGCCCTCCCGGAAACTCATCGCGAGCACGTCGTGGATGTTCTTGCCGCGGTACCGGACGTCGAGGGTCTCTTCATTGTAGCGCCTGCCGCCGCATTCCTCGCATTCGATGTAGACGTCGGGCAGGAAATTCATTTCAACTTTTATCATGCCCTGGCCCGCGCACGTTTCGCAGCGCCCCCCTTTCACGTTGAAGGAAAAGCGCCCCGGCCCGTAGCCGCGCATCCTGGCCTCGGGCACGAGCGAGAACAGCTTCCTGATCTCGTCAAGGATGCCGACGTATGTCGCAGGCGTGGAGCGCGGGGTCCGTCCGATCGGGGAATGGTCGATTTCCACGGCCCGCGTCAGCCCCTGCCAGCCGGCCAGGCGGGCGCCGATGCCCGGGCTGTCGCCGTTGCTGGACGGCCCGGAGAGCGCCTGCCTCAGCGCGGGGAAGAGTTCTTCCTTGATCAGGGTGGATTTGCCCGAACCGCTTACTCCCGTTACGCACGTCAGCGTGCCGAGCGGGATGCGCGCTGTAACTCCTTTGAGGTTGTGGCGCGAGGCGTTGCGCAATTCCAGCCACTGTCCATTTCCGTTAACCCTCATGCGGGAACCGGCCCCCCGGCCGCGGGACCCGTTGAGGAAGGCACCGGTCAGCGAACCGGGGTTTTTCCTGATCTCCGGCAGGGAGCCCTGGGCGATGATCCGCCCCCCTTCCGGCCCGGCGCCCGGGCCGAGGTCTATAATGTGGTCGGCGCTGCGGATCGTTTCCTCATCGTGCTCGACTACGAGTATGGTGTTGCCCCTTTCTTTCAGTTCCTTCAGGGTGGAGATCAGCACCGTGTTGTCGCGCGGGTGCAGTCCGATCGTGGGCTCGTCGAGGATATAGCAGATGCCGCGCAGGTTGGAGCCGAGTTGGGCGGCAAGCCTGATCCGCTGCGCCTCTCCGCCGGAGAGGGTATCGCCGCGGCGGTCCAGCCCGAGGTAGCCGAGCCCGACCTGGTCGAGAAATTTGAGCCGCGGCAGGAGCTCCTTCACGATCCCGTCGGCAATTTCGGCATCTCTTCCCCTGAAACTCATGGAACCGACCAGCTTGAGCGCCTCCGCGTCAGGCAGCGATACAATCTCGCCGATCCCGGCCCCTTTCAGGCGCACGGCGCGGGCCTCGGCGCGCAGGCGGCTCCCCCCGCAGTCCGGGCAGACAGTCTCGCCGAGCAGCAATTCGAGGGATTCAGATTCTTCGTCCCCGGCATACTCGCGGTATTCCCTCAGAAGCGGGATGATGCCCTTGAATCCCGTGCCGTTGCCGAATAGCAACATGTCCATTTTTGCATGGGAGAGTCTGGCAACGGGCTGCTCCGGACCAATGCCGGCTTTTTCACGGATTTCCTCAAGGAGCTTGCGGGCGAAGCGCTTGAGCGACCGTCCCTGAAGCGCCTCAAGGTTCTGCGCCAGAGATTTCTCCCTGTCCGGGAGCACCAGTTCCGGAAGGAAATCTTCGAGGCTGCCGATCCCCTCGCAGCGCGGGCACTGGCCCTGGCGGCTGTTGAAGGAAAACAGCCGCGGGTCAAGCGGTTCGAAACCGCGGCTGCAACGGCGGCAAGAGAGTTTTTCGCTGTAGGTCGTTATCGCCCCCTTTTCACCCGCTACATGGACTGTGCCCTTGCCGAAGTCAAGCGCCGTCCGCAGCGCCGCGGGACGGACGCCGGCCGGTCTCCTGATCTCATCAACAACAAGGTTGATATCGTGCTCCTTGAAGCGGCTCAGTACCGGAATGGGTTCCAGGTCCTGCAGCCTGCCGTCGATCACGGCCTTCCCGTAACCCAGCTTTGCCATTTTTTTGAGGAGCTCGGCATGGATGCCTTTTTTCCCCGCGACGAGCGGGGCCATGAGCAGCATCGTCCCCGACCTGCCGAAGCGCGACATTATCTCCCCCGCAATCCCCTCCGCCGAATGGGCCCTTATTTCGTCGCCGCATTCCGGGCAGTGCTGCACGCCCAGTTTGCAGTAAAGCAGGCGCAGGTAGTGGTAGATTTCGGTCAGGGTGGCGACCGTGGAGCGCCGCCCGGAGCGGCTCATCCGCTGCTCAAGGGCAACGGTCGGAGGTATCCCGGTCAGGCCGTCGATTTCCGGGCGGTCCATTATTTTGAGGTATTGGCGTATGTAAGTCGGCAGCGATTCGATATAGCGGCGCTGCCCCTCCGCAAACAGCAGGTCAAAGGCCAGCGTCGATTTGCCTGAGCCGCTCACGCCCGTGACGACCACCAGCTTTTCCCGCGGGATGTCGACATCGAGGTCCTTGAGGTTGTGCTCCCGCGCCCCCCTGACGCTGATTAACGGCGGCGGCTGGAGGGGCTTGCCGGCTTTTCTCCCGGGTCCGGCCGCCGCATGGCCGGCGCGTTTTTTCAGATAAGGACGGAGCGATTTCCCCGTATGGGTGTCAAGGGCCGCGATTTCCTCGGGAGTGCCCTGCCCCGTTATCACGCCGCCCTGCGCTCCCCCTTCCGGCCCCAGATCGATCACATGATCGGCGCATTTGATCAGCTCGGGGTTGTGCTCGATCACAAGGATGCTGTTTCCTGAATCGACAAGCTGCGAGAATGCGGCGAGAAGCCCCGCCACATCGGCCGGGTGCAGGCCGATAGTCGGCTCGTCGAAAATGAACAGGGTGCCCGGCCCTTTCCCGCCGCCCGGTTTTGCCCTGCCCAGCTCGCGCGCCAGCTTGAGCCTCTGGGCCTCTCCTCCGGAAAGTGTGTTGATCGGCTGGCCCAGCCTGAGATACCCGAGTCCCACGGAGATCACCGGGGCGAGAGGATTCGTTATCCGGGGGTAATCCGCGAAAAATTCCGCCGCCTCGTGCAGCGTGAGCGAGAGGATCTCATGGATGTTCCTGTCCCTGAATTTCACTTCCAGGACCTCGTCCCGGAAACGCTTCCCGTTGCACTTGGGACAGGGCAGGTAAATATCGGAGAGGAACTGCATCTCCACCTTTTCGAAACCCTCGCCGCCGCACTCCTCGCAGCGCCCCCCGGCGGCGTTGAAGGAAAAAAAGGAGGGCTTGCAGCCGCGGACCTGCGCAAGCGGCTGGGCCGCCAGGAGGTTCCTGATCCCGTCAAGCGCCTTGAGGTAGGTTGCCGGAGTCGCCCGCGGCGTGCGCCCGATCGGCTCCTGGTCCACAAGGGCCACATCCGCGATCTGCTCGTGGCCCTCCAGCGACTTGATCCTGCCGGCGCCGGGCGCTTCCCCGCCCTTGACCTGTTTGAGCCGGCGGTACAGCGTTTCGACGGCAAGCGTGCTCTTGCCTGAACCGGATACGCCGGTGAGGGCCGTCATGACTCCCAGGGGCAATTTCAAATCGATGTCCTTGAGGTTGTGCTCGCTCGCGCCCGTCAATTTTAAGAAGCCCGACGGCGTCCGTCTCCTGTCCGGGACCGGGATGCGCAGCCGCCCGGAAAGATATCTGCCGGTGAGGGATTCCCTGTTTGCTGCAATCCCCGATACCGGGCCGCTGTATATGAGACTGCCGCCGCTCTCTCCCGCTCCGGGCCCGAGGTCGATGACATTGTCGGCGGCCCGGATGATCTCCGGGTCGTGCTCGACGACAACTATCGTATTGCCCTGGTCCCTGAGCCTGCGCAGCAGTCCGATGAGCCGCTGCGAATCGCGCGGGTGCAGGCCGACCGTGGGTTCGTCGAGGATATAGAGGGTGTTGACCAGCGAGGACCCGAGCGCCTTGGTGAGGCTGACCCTCTCCATTTCCCCGCCCGAGAGGGTCCGCGACTGCCTGTCCAGCGACAGGTACCCGAGGCCGACGTCGATGAGGTATCCCAGGCGGCGGCTGATCTCGGAAAGCAGGAGCGACGAGGCCTCATCGAGTTCGTAGGGT
>JBDKTK010000375.1:0-1810 GCA_039680225.1 Syntrophaceae bacterium | reverse complement strand
TGGGCTGTCCGTCACTTTACGCCGAATCCGCCATTTCAGAAACTGGCAACATCACGGTCAGGAATCTTCAGGGCGCCGAAAACCGTTCCCTGGAGCCAGCCGCTGCCATTCGGGAAGCTGGCGAATTCAAATTGAGAAATCTTCAAATAGCTCGTAATGAGGTTGAAGAGCCTGCTCAATCCCCCCGGGCTGTTGAAGCGAAGCCATCCGACGAATACGGGGACGTGACAGCCGACGAGGCGGGCGATACCCGTGCCTCCGGAGCGAAACCATCGGATGAATACGGCGACGTTACGGCCGCCGAAAGCGGCCCGGCCGAGTCATCCCGGCAGATTGCCGATCCCATCAGACCCTTCAATGTGGCGATGTATCACTTTAACGACAAGCTCTATTTCTATGCGTGGAAACCGGTTTCCACGGGCTACAAATATGTTCTGCCCGAAGAGGTGAGGGGTCTTGTCAGCAGCTTCTACGAAAACCTGAAGGCTCCCGGCCGAATCATAAATAATCTTCTGCAGGGCAAACCGGCAGAGGCCGGAGTCGAGTTCGCCAGTTTTCTCATCAATTCCACCGTCGGAGTCGGCGGACTGAGAAACTGCGCCCAGGAATGCTTCGGCCTGCGGGGCCGGTATGCGGATTTCGGTCAGACCCTCGGCAAATACGGTGTAGGTTTCGGTTTCTACCTTGTTCTGCCTTTTCTCGGCCCCTCCAGTGTGCGAGATGGCATTGGTTTTGCCGTGGACTGGACCATGAGGCCGCAAACGTACCTCAGCCCGGACTTCTTCAGCTACGAGAGTGTCGGGCTTTTCGTCCACGAAAAGATAAACAGCACATCATTCCATATCGGTGAATACGAGGCGCTCAAAGAGGCCTCCATCGACCCCTATGTGGCCATGCGCGACATCTACGTCCAATACCGCACGAACCTGATCGAAAAGCCTTAACGTCAACTGCAGTGCAAGGAGTTCCCGGTTTTGACGACCTCGCAGCGTTCATAAATACCCCACAGTCCTTTATCCCTCAACCCGGAAAATGCGAGGGAAATAATCCGGCGATGCCCTTTCAATTATTCAAAATTGTTTTAACTTTTTAAAGCTCCTTTTAAAACAACCCCTCGTGTTCCCAAGACCCGTGATTCATAACTTATTGTAATAAAATGATAAGTCTTTTTTGCCTCTTCTGGCACGTGATTTGCCTTAGGGATTGGCATGAGCACCACGACTCTTAAGGAAAAGGGGAAGGCAATGAAAAATTTAAAAGCAACAAAGACATTCAACGCGGCGTCGGAACTTCTCGACAGGAATGCCGCTGTTCGCGGCGATAAGGCAGCTATCTACTGCGGAGAGGAGAAGGTAACCTACAAATCCCTCTTGAAGAATGTGAATCGGTTTGCCAATGTCCTGGAATCTCTCGGGGTGAAGCCGACGGAACGCGTTATGATCGTCCTTCCTGATTCCCCGATGTTTATCTATGACTTTCTGGGAAGCATCAAGTACGGCGCCTGGCCGGTCCCGGTCAATACGATGCTGAAGGAAGACGATTATCAATACATGCTGGACAACAGCGACGCGCGGGTCCTGGTGACTGAGCAGCACAGCAAGGCGGCCGCCGTCAAGACCACGCAATTCTGCTACAAGCTTCTGTCCGATCATGGGCTGGAGTCCCTGATGGATTCCTCGTCCGACGAAGCGGATGTCTATCCTTCCAAAAGGGACGACGTCGCATTCTGGCTTTACAGCTCGGGGAGCACAGGCAGGCCCAAGGGTGTGCCGCACAGGCATATCGATATGATACACTCCGCCGACAACTA
>JBDKTK010000374.1:0-16178 GCA_039680225.1 Syntrophaceae bacterium | reverse complement strand
CACGAAATCAATGTTTATTCCAGATTTTATGATCTCCATTAAATGAATTCTCCTGCCCCTATATACTGATTGTTTTTATTTTTCTGTTCCAGATCAGATAGTCGAAGATGATCCTGGACACAAAAACGGCCGTGAATATGCTGAACACGATACCAACGCTCAGGGTG
This sequence comes from Syntrophaceae bacterium, assembly GCA_039680225.1. Lineage (GTDB taxonomy): Bacteria > Desulfobacterota > Syntrophia > Syntrophales > UBA4778 > JBDKTK01. The sequence goes on along the minus strand of JBDKTK010000374.1, from coordinate 16,011 downwards.
ACTGCGAACCCTTTGATAGGGCCGGTCCCGAACTGGAACAGGAGCAGGGTTGCTATAAGCGTAGTGATGTGGGTGTCCAGGATTGTGATGAACGCCTTGGAAAAGCCCGCGTCTATGGCCGCGCGCGGCGTCTTCCCGAGCCTCATCTCTTCACGGGTCCTTTCAAATATAAGGACGTTCGCATCGACCGCCATACCGACCGTGAGCACTATCCCGGCAATGCCCGGCAACGTCAATGTTGCCTTGAAAATTGCAAGCACCCCAAGTATCAGGACAACATTGAGCAATAGAGCAAAATTGGCTATCATTCCCGATGTTCTGTAATAGAATACCATGAAAACCATGACCAGCAGGGTGCCTATGACGACTGACAGGATACCTTTTTCGATGGAGTCCTGTCCCAATGAGGGGCCGACCGTCACCTGCTCGAGTATCTTTACGGGGGCCGGCAGCGCTCCGGAACGCAGCGCTATGGCCAGGATCTTGGCTTCCTCTTCCGAGAAGGAGCCTGTGATCTGGGCATCGCCGCCGGAGATCCTCTCCTGGATGACGGGGGCTGAATAGACGACCCCGTCAAGCACTATGGCGAGCCTTCTTTTCACGTTCTCCGCCGTAATGCGGTCGAAGTCCCTGGCGCCCTGGGCCTTGAATTTCAGGGAAACATACGGCTCGCCGAAGCGGTCGCTGATGGCGACGCGCGCCGTCTCAACAGAATCGCCCGTCAGGACGGCCCTGTTTTTCAGCAGGATGGGAATTTCCGACATCCTGCCCGTTTTCCGGTCAATCCGTTTTTCGTTCATAACGATGTCGCCCGGAGGCACTATGCCCCTCATGGCTGCCCCGATATCGCCTTCCTCATCGACCAGCATGAACTCGAGGCGGGCCGTTTTGCCAATAAGTTCAATGGCGCTGCGGGGGTCCTTGATGCCGGGAAGCTGGATGGCTATGCGGTCCTCGCCCTGGGGGGCGATTTCCGGCTCGGTCACGCCGAACTGGTCGATCCTGTTGCGGATGGTTTCCAGGCTCTGCTCGACGGCATGTTTTTTGACTTCCTCGGCCCTCTTGTCTTTCATCTTCAGGGAGATCTTCTCCCGTCCTTCCACTATCTCGGAGGATTTGACTTCCAGGTCCGGATACTGCTCTTTTATGACTTTGTTGAATTCGGCTGCCGAATCCTTGTCTGTAAGCTCAAGAGATATAATCCCCGCGGAACCCCTTTCAACATTGCGGAAGCGGACCTTGCGGTTCATGAGCACCTCTTTCATGTCATTGGCAAACCTGTCCAGGGTGCTTTCAATGGCTTTCTGGGTTTCGACTTCCAGCACAAGGTGCATGCCGCCCTGGAGGTCAAGCCCCAGCCGGAGTTTGTCGCTGGGCAAATACTTCTTCCAGACGTCCGGCAGGGTTGTAAAAGACGGGACCAGGTAGACTAGGGCAATCCCGGTTACTATTAGGGTAATTATTACTCTGATCTTAATATCCTTGAACATATGTTCAGCCTTTGCCCTCCTCTTTCTCCACTTTCTGTGCCACGGCGGATATATGGGACCTGGCCACCTTGACCCTGACCTTGTCGGCGATTTCTATGGTCACCACCGCATCAGTCAGGCCTGTCACTTTGCCGTAAAGCCCTCCCGAAGTCACGACCGTGTCGCCGTGCGTAATATTCTGGATCATTTCTTTCAATTCTTTTTGTTTCTTCTGCTGGGGGCGGATTATCAGGAAGTAAAAAATAACAAAGATAAGGCCCATCATTATAATAAACTGGTAATCCCCCCCGGGGGTTCCCCCGCCCGCCTGTCCCATCGCATATGCCGGATTCATTCGTTCCCTCCTCGTGTTTCAGACCTGGAGACCTCAAATGCCCGCCGGAACTCATTGTAAGTCCCTTCCGTTATGGCCAGGCGGGCCCTCTCCATTAATCTCATATAAAATCTTATATTGTGTATCGTATTTAAAATAATCGCCAGAATCTCTCTGGCGACAAAAAGGTGCCTCAGGTATGCCCGTGAAAAATTTCTGCAGGTATAACAATCGCAAAAACGGTCGAGAGGCGATTCATCATCCCGAAATCGGGCGTTTTTTATAACAACGTTTCCGTCATTTGTAAATAATAATCCGTGCCTTGCCGACCTTGTGGGGATGACGCAGTCGAAAATGTCCATCCCGAGGGAAACGGCTTCCAGGATGTCCTCCGGGGTGCCCACGCCCATCAGGTAACGGGGCTTGCCGCCCGGCAGCAGGGGCGCGCTGAAAGCGACTGTGTCCATCATGGCGGCCTTGGGTTCGCCGACGCTCAAGCCGCCTAAAGCGTACCCATCGAAGCCGATAGAGGCAATCTCCTCCACACCGGCCTTCCTGAGCCCGGGGTATATGCCGCCCTGGACAATCCCGAAGAGCGCCTGGCCGGGGTTTGTCTCGCATTTCCTGGACCTCTTTGCCCATCTGGCCGTCCTGACAAGGGCCCTTTCGACTTCCTTGAATTCCGCCGGGTACGGCGGGCACTCATCGAGGCACATCATGATGTCGGACCCGAGCGCCGCCTGGACATCAACCGCCATTTCCGGGGAAAGGAAATGGGATGAGCCGTCCAGGTGGGAGCGGAATGTCACGCCCTCGTCCCTGATCTTGCGGATGGCGGCCAGGCTGTAAACCTGGAAGCCCCCGCTGTCGGTAAGGATGGGGCCGCTCCAGTTCATGAACCTGTGGAGTCCTCCGAATCTTCTTATAAGTTCCGGGCCGGGCCTGAGGAACAAATGGTACGTGTTGGACAGGATTACCTGTGCTCCGGCCTTTTTCAATTCCTCAGGGGTCATGGACTTCACCGTGCCCTGCGTCCCCACCGGCATGAAGGCGGGCGTATCCACCCTGCCGTGGGGCGTGAGCATCTCCCCCAGCCTTGCTTCCCCGTCTTTTTTCAATAACCTGAACTGAAATTCCACGTTCACTCCCTTAGATAATCAGCATGCAGTCGCCGTAACTGTAAAACCGGAACTTCTCCCTGATTGCCGTTTCATATGCCCTCAGCAGGTTCTCCTTCCCGGCAAAAGCGGCCGCCAGCAGGAACAGGGAGGATTTGGGCAGGTGGAAATTGGTGATCAATCCCTCCACCCTCTTGAACCGGTAACCCGGGTAAATGAAGAGCTTCGTGGACCCCCCGGCCGCTTTGACCCTCCCCTTCTCATCGGACACGCTCTCCAGGACCCTTGTAGAAGTGGTCCCCACGGCAATGACCCTGGGCGCCCGGTTTATCGCAGCGGCGCTCTGTTCTCCTATTTCGAAGAATTCCTCTTCCATTTCATGTTCTTCGACATTTTCAGCCGTGATGGGCAGGAACGTCCCGTAACCCACATGCAGCGTTATTTCCGCAATGCCAATCCCCCTGTCACCCAATTGGCCCAGGACATCACGGGTGAAATGCAGTCCCGCAGTAGGCGCCGCGACGGAACCCGGAACCCGCGCATAAACGGTCTGGTAGCGTTCGAGATCGCGAGCGGCATCGTTTTGCGCCGACCTCTTTATATAGGGGGGGAGCGGGGCCCGGCCTTTGATTCTGAGGAAAGTCTCAAAATCCGTTTCCGTCCTGAACTCGAGAAGCCAGGCCTTATCGGAAATCTTTTTTACGACCTTCGCCTCACCCGAAATCTCCGGGCCGAAATGGAGGATTGTGTTTTCCCGGACCCTTTTTCCCGGCCTGAGAAGCGCCTCCCATACTGCTTCTCCATGTTTTCTCAACAGGAGGATCTCTATTTCCGCGCCCGTTCCCTTGCGGCCGTACAGCCGGCAGGGGACAACCCGGGAATCGTTTACAACGAGCAAGTCGTCTTTCCTGAGGAAACGCGGCAAGTCCTTAAACAGGGCCGTGCGTATTTCCCCGGTTTTCCGGTCGAGCCTCATGAGCCGGGATTCATCCCTTGCCCCGGCCGGCGCCTGGGCAATAAGTCCTCCCGGAAGATTGTAATCAAATTCAGCTAATTTCATTCTGGGAAAAAAGTATCCTGAAACGGATTCGGCTTACCTGGTCCCAAAATATACCAGGACCAATCCCGCCGTGATTGCGATAATCCCGTACAGCCTCAGGCGATCGTCGGGGACCTCCGGGAGCTTGAGAAGGAAGGCCTTGATTTTGGATGGGAAGGCAAAATAGGGCAACCCCTCGATCACCATGACCATTCCAATTACGCACATAAAGTATTTCAAAAGCCTTTCACCTTCCGGGATTTTTTTTCTTATAGAGTTCCCAGAGCGAGTCCATCTCGGCGATTCCCGCTGTTTCGACGCTCCTGCCCTGTTCCTTCAAGGTTTCCTCCACAAAGCGGAACCGGTCGGAGAATTTTTTAATCGCGGCCCGCAGCGCCTCTTCGGCGCTGATCCCCAGGAATCTCGACAGGTTCACCGTGGAAAACAGGATATCGCCGATTTCGTCTGAGATTTCCTCCCGGGCACCGCCGGCCAGTGCGGCCCTGAATTCCCCGATCTCCTCTTCAATCTTTGCCAGGATGCCGTCCACGCTGTCCCAGTCGAATCCCACCCTTGACGCAGCTTCGGTTATTTTCTGGGCCCTTGGCAGGGCGGGCATTGACCGGGGGACCTTCCCGAGGCGGCCCTCCCCTTCTGCGCTTGCGCCTTTTTCCGCCTTCTCAACGGTTTTTATCGCTTCCCAGTTCGCCTTGACCTCGTCCACCCCGCTGACGGTCGCGTCGCCGAAGACGTGGGGGTGCCTCCGGACCATCTTTTCGGTTATCTCCTCCAGCACGTCGCCGATATCGAACCGGCCCTTCTCTTCTTCAATCCGGGCCAGGAACAATATCTGGAACAGCAGGTCTCCCAGTTCCTCCCGGAGGTCCCCGGGTTTGCCTGAATCCAGGGCGTCCAGGACCTCATAGGCCTCCTCGATAAGATATTTGCCCACGGTCCGGCTGTCCTGTTTGATGTCCCAGGGGCACCCGCCCTCGGGGGAGCGAAGCCGGGTTATCAGGTCCAGCAGATTTTTGAATTTTTCGGGACCTCCGGACACATAGCCCATTACTTTTCATTGCTCCCGCTCAGTTTTTATAAAGTTGATTTTTTTAACATGAAATCAACTTCCTGTCAAAAAACGACGGCTCTTTTTAACCCTTATGCAACCTTTATCTTTGAACGGCTTTTTCCAGCAGGCAAAACCGAAAAGAACATACACTTACAAAGGTTTTGCTTGCTTTTTACATGGGATGGTGCTAAGGCACACACCGATTCTTACCGGGCCTTTTTGCAACAAATTTGCTGTACATTTTGCAAAAATTGTATAAGCTTCAGTATTGATTTCTAATGGCTCATCAACCTTGCCCGGTTTTGGCGGCAGTGAGAATATCAGGTCTGAATATCAAGAGAGGAGGATTCTTTAATGGCAGAAGAAAAGAAACGTATGACGAGGGCCGAAAGGCTTGCACTTGAAAGAGAAGAGAACCTGAAACATTGGACGGAACAGGACGAGATTCTCTTTAAACATCGCCAGGAAGCCTTGAACATCGGCGGCGAGGATCAGTTGGCCCGTCTCGCGAAGCAGGGCAAAAAACCGATGCGCGACCTTATCAGCGCAATCATCGACCCGGGAAGTGAATTTTTTGAGCTGGGACAGGACGCCGGCTACAACATCGGTAAAGTTAAGCTCTATGGCGGCGAAATTTACGAATCGGAAAAGCGCGGCCATATCCCCGGCGGCGGCATGGTTACCGGAGTCGGAACCGTCCACGGCAAAGACTGCATGATTTTCGCGAACGAGAACCGTTATGCAGCAGGCACCTATTTCCCGATCACCCTTAAAAAGCACATGAGGGCCCAGGCCATAGCAGAGCGCCTCAGGCTCCCCTGCATCTACATTGCGGACTCGGGCGGAATCAACCTTCCCCTGCAGCTCGGATGCTTCGCTGACGACGGCCATTTCGGCACCATGTTCTACAATATGTGCCGGATGTCATCCCTGGGAATCAAGCAGTACACGCTCTCCACGGGCGGTAATACCGCAGGCGGAGCTTACATTGTTTACCTCGCTTCCGAATCCATCATGATCGAAAAGCTCGCATTTGCATTCCTGGCGGGCCCCCCGATGGTCAAGTCGGCTATCGGCGAAACCGTTTCTCCCGAAGACCTGGGCGGCGCCTATGTCCATACCCAGCACTCCGGCGGATGCGACCACTTCGTAAGGTCCCAGGAAGAAGGGATCAAGAAGCTGCGCGACATCATCGAGTTCGAGCCGGGCCAGTCGCTCCACTGCGACAAGAAGAAACCTGCCCCCCCGAAGTTCGATTTCCAGGAAATGATGCGCAACACACCTGCCAACACCTATCACGCAATCAACATAAAAGACACCCTGAAGTGCCTGGCCGATGACAGCTATTTCCATGAGTACAAGCCGACTTACGGCCTGGGCCGCGGAGAAAGCATTTGTGCAGGGAAAATGTGGATGAACGGTATGCCGATCGGCGTCATCGCCTCCAGCGGCAACGGCGTCATTTACATTGAAGCAGCCCGGAAAGCCACAGAGTGGATGATCCGCTGCGGCAATTCCAACCTCCCGGTCCTCTTCCTCCAGGGTTCCCCCGGCTACATGGTCGGCAAGTCCGAGGAATGGGGCGGAATCGGGAAATACGGTTCCGACATGGTCCGCACGACCTCGGTTCTGAACGTCCCCAAAATCCAGTATGTTATCGGCCCCGACCACGGCGCCGCCAACTACGGAATGTGCGGAAGGGCCTTCAAGCCGGTATTCTGTTTCACCAACATGAGGGGCCGCACCACGGTTATGTCCGGCGAGACGGCGGGATTCATTGTTGAGTCCGTGCGCAGGAAGAACATCGAAGCCAAGGGGAACAAGGTCGATGAAGAAGATATGGCCAAATTCCGCCAGATGATGAGAGACAGGTACGATTCGGAAGGACATCCGTTCCTCACCGGGTCGCTGCTGTTCCATGACGGCGTCATCGCATTCAGCGAAGTAAGGAATAAACTCTGCAGGGCGCTTGAGCTTTGCTACCGCGTACCAATTGCAAGAACCGATTGGGGCGATCTGAAGGTCTAATCCGGGGCTCGACAGGCTGAGGCCCGCACAATAAATTCAACTTGGGACTGCGGCATGCGCAAGCATGCCGCAGTAAATGTGATTGTGCGGTCTCGGCGCGAAAAGAGCGAAGGATAGAATCACTAATTTGTCAAAAAGGAGAATTAAAATGGCCGATATATTACTTCAGGAAAGGACCGATGACGGCATCCTGATTCTGACCCTGAATCGTCCGGATGCCATGAACTGCTTTAATTTCGATCTTCTTGCCGTACTCGCGGATGTCATCCGCGAGGCAAATTTCGACTTGAACCTCCGCTGCATCATAATTACGGGTGCAAAGGCCGGCGATGAACCCAAGAAATGGTCATTCTCAACGGGCGCCGACCTCAAGGAGAGAAGGACTCTTACCCAGGACCAGGTAAGGCGTTTCATTTTCACAATCCGCAATACATTCACCGCGGTGGAAAATGTGCGCATACCGGTCATCGCCGCCATCAACGGTTTCGCATTCGGCGGCGGCACGGAACTGGCGCTGGCCTGCGATATCCGTGTCGCCTCTTCCAATGTATTGATGGGACTGACGGAGACCAGCCTGGCCATTATTCCCGGCGCGGGCGGGACCCAGAGGCTGCCCAGGATAGTAGGCGTGGCCAAGGCAAAGGAACTTATTTACACCGCAAGGCGGATCAACGCCCAGACGGCGCTTGATATCGGCCTTGTCAGCAAAGTAGTTGAACCCGACAAGCTGATGGATGCGGCCCTGGAACTGGCCCGCGAAATCGCCAAGAACGGCCCGATAGGCGTGGCCCAGGCGAAGTTCGCCCTGAATTACGGGTCCGAGTGCAGTCTGGGCGTTGCCCTGCCGCTCGAATCCAAGGCTTACGAGGTTACAATACCGACTAAAGATCGGCTGGAAGCCCTGGCGGCTTTCGTCGAGAAGCGCAAGCCTGTATTTAAAGGCGAGTAAAAAAATTACTTCAGGAGGAGCTTTTTATGACCGAATATGATCTCTGGAAAATATTTCCGAGAATGCCCAAGAAAGTATGTCTGGGAGACATCACGATCCGTGATGGTTTTCAGCACGAGGAAAGATTTGTATCAACAGCAGCAAAGATTTTTTATGCCCAGGAAATGATCCTGGCCGGCGCCAAGGAAATTGAAGTAACAAACCTCGGCAGCCCCGAGGGAATTCCCCAGTTCAAGGATGCCGAGGCGGTTTTGACGGCACTCAGAAGCGACGCTTTCAAGAAAAGAGTGGCGCGCGCCGGAATCAATTACGATGAGATATGCATGACCGCCGTTTCGATCCGCGAGCCGGCCGTTGATCGCGCAATTGAATTAAAGAAGAAGGGAATCGGCCCGGACCGCATCCTGATGATGGTCTCCACCGACCCCGAGCACCATTTCGCGAATTCCGGGACCACTCTTACTCAGTACTGGAAAGAGGCGGAGCGCTGCATTAAGAAAGCGGCGGACGTCGGAATTAAGATGTGCGGCACTGTCAGCACGATCTGGGGCAGCCCCATTACCGGCGCAACCAAGCTGGAAGACGCGGTTGAGTTCACAAAAAGATGGTTCTCCATTGGAGCATTTGATATCGAGCACGCCGACCACGACGGTTCAGCTTCCGCAGCCCAGGTCTACCGCTATTTCTCGATGGTCCTGGATGCCATGCCTAACCCCGATGCCCATCTTTGCCACCTCCACGAGACCAAGCGCGTAGCTTCGGCCTCGATCCTGGCTGCCCTTCAGGCAGGTATCACCAGGTTTGAAGGCACCCTCGGCGGATTGGGCGGACAGCCGGCCAATTTCATGGACGACTGCCCCATTCGCGGAACAGGCGAATATTACTACAAGGATCCCCGCTTTGTCGGCCTGATCACGTTTGAAGACCTGCTTGTGCAGATCGACGAACTCGGGATCGAGCACGGCTATAATGTTGACCGTGTCCTGTGGCTCGGCACCAAGATGGAAAAGTCAATGGGCAAAAGGCTTCGTTCAGAGGCAATTTACAACGGCAGGACCCTGAAAGAGGGTCATCCGGAATTCGGGCGTCCGGGCCTTGCCAAACTTATTGCTAAGGTTGGCGAGAAACCGGGACAGAAGGTACCGCCGGAATGGCCTGCTCAGGTGAACCTGGGTGACAAATGGGGACCGACAGCCTGGAAGAAGTAATCAGGCTTTGAACATAAATCATGGGGAGGGATTTAATCCCTCCCCTGCTTATGAATTAATAACTGAAGGGAGGATATCCAATGAGCAACGTAGTAGCCCCAATGCCTGGTACAATAGCAGAGATTCTGGTGGAAGTAGGGGATCAGGTAAAAGCGGATGAGGAGCTTATCATTCTCGAAGCCATGAAGATGGAAAATGCGATCCTGGCTCCGGCAGCCGGCACCGTGAAAGAGATCAAAGTAGCCGAAGAGGATAAAGTTGATACAAATCAAGTCCTGATAGTACTTGAGTAACTTGAATTTATCCCTGATAAAGCCGAACAGCTTAGCAGCTGTTCGGCTTTTTTATTAACCGTGTTACTTAATGGGCCACTCTCCTCTTTCCTTCAAAACCTCTTTATAAACTTCCAGGGCCTCATTGACCGCAGGCATACCCGCATAGGTAGCCACCTGGAAAAAAATCTCCGCAAGCTTCTTTGGGTTGCAGCCCACGTTCAGGGCGGCGTTCACATGCAGCTTGAGCTCACCTGTGGCACGGAGGGCTGCCAGCATGGCACATGCGACAGCCTGCCTCTCGGGCAGGGACAGCACTGTCCTCGAATACAGGTTCCCCGTTATGAATTTTGAAAAGTCATTTGCCAGGTCCTTGTCGAACTCCCTCCACATCAGGTAGGGAGGATCCATTTTGATGCCTTTTCCAAAGAGTTTGGTTGCTGTTTCCTGCGTTTTTTTGCGGACCGAATCTTCACTCACGATCATTCCTCCTGGTTTTGTTTATTTTTGAGATTGCGTCATTATTCAGTTTCGAGAACTTATTTGAAAGGCTTCCGTCATGTCAAGGGAAAACAGGCATTTTCGGGTTTGTTGGTACATTCACTTTAACAATGATTTCAGGCCCTATACTACTGTGAAAATTGAAAAAAATTCTCTTGACAAGAGGCTAAATTTACTTTAGCCTTCCCAACAATTTCAGGACACATTTTGTAAAGGAGGTGAAATCGTAATGAAGAAGGTTTTGGCATTAATTTGCGCGATATTTCTCGTGGTGGCGTTCTCCTTAACAATCGCATGCAAGAAGCCAGAGGAGCCCAAGAAGCCTGAGGCGCCCGCAGCGGCACCGGCACCGGCCCCAGCACCGGCCCCGGCACCGGGAGCAGCTCCAGCAGCTCCGGACAAGGCAGCTCCGGCGGCACCAGCACCGGCGAAACCGGCCGAAGCGCCCAAGAAGTAATATCCAGATTTTTATGGAAATAACGACCGAGCATTCCGAAAGAATGCTCGGTTGTTTTTTATGGGTCCGAAAAATGAAAATTAGAATTGTCTTGATCGTCTCAGCAGTTTTATTCCTGATTTGTTCCTGTACGCCCAAAGCAGTTCCCCCCGTTGTCCCGGCCAAGCCCGCCAAGATTGCCCTCGTGCTCGGTGCGGGCGCGTCAAAGGGTTTTGCCCATGTTGGGGTCATTAAAGTGCTGGAGGCAAACAGGGTTCCCATCCATATGATTGTAGGGACCAGCGCCGGGAGTTTTGTCGGCAGCCTTTATGCTTACGGATACAATTCTTTTCAACTCCAGGAAATAGCCTTTCAGCTCGACAAGAGCCATGTCGCTGATTTCATAATTCCTGATAGTGGATTTCTCAAAGGCGAGAAGCTGGAAAATTATGTTAATTTCATGCTCGGCAATACGCCGATGGAAAAACTTAAGATTCCGTTCTATGCTGTTGCCACTGATATCAGGACCGGAGGAGAGGTCGTATTCGGCACCGGGAATACGGGGACCGCGGTAAGGGCCAGCTGCTCTATCCCGGGGGTATTCAAGCCGGTTGTGCTCGGAAACAACATGTATGTGGACGGGGGCGTGGTCAGTCCCGTTGCCGTGAATGCGGCCCGCAGATACGGGGCAGATGTTGTAATTGCCGTTGATATATCGGCAGGCCTGCAGCCATCCCTTCCCCAGGGGCTCATGGCTACCATTCTGCAGGCCATTGATATAATGTATTCACGGATCAGCGCCCTTCAGACTCCCACTGCCGACATTGTCATTAAGCCCAAGGTAAGCGCGATAGGGTCGGCGGATTTCGACCGGAGGCATGAGGCCATTCTGGAGGGAGAGAAAGCCGCGTTGATTGCAATGCCTGCAATCCAGGGAGTCTTGAAGAAGCTTAGAGACGAAAACAGGTTGTAAGTCCAACTATTCCAGAAAGGGAGGGGTACAATGTCTGACGGCAATTTTCTGAAAGGATTGATTATCGGCGGGCTGATTGGCGCAGTCGCCGGACTGCTGCTGGCGCCCAAAAGCGGCAGGGAAACCAGGGCTGACATATGCAACAAGACGGATGAACTTATGAAGCTGGCGAGAGAGGAATATGACAAAGGCCTGGAGAAGACTACCGAAGTATTCGAAGCAGCCAGGAATGCAGCCGTAAACAGCATGGCCGGGGATTCTCAGTCCTCAGCAGAAGGCGGCCGTTTTACGCAGGCCGTGGCGGCGGGACTGAAGGCTTATCACGAGACCAAAAAAGAATAGATTTCTCAAGAGCAGGGGGTAATGAAAATGGCAATAGAGTGGAGCCTGACGATAATCGCCTTTTCTTTCTTGATCCTTACTTTGTCCGCAGCAATGTTCTTCTGGCAGGCCCGTCGCACTGCCAAGGCGATAGAAGCCAGTCTGGAAACTTTGAATTCCAAGCTGCCTGAATTTCTTGCCAAGCTCGAAGAGATCCTCTCCTCACTGTTTGTTTCTTCGCAATCAATCCGCTTGCAAGTTGAATCCCTCGCGCTCGCCCTTTCCCGGACACGGACCTTGTTCGATTATGTATTCAATTATGAAAAGGTCATCCTGGACCACTTGGCGGGGCCTTTAATGAAACTTCTCGGCAACGCCGGCGCGCTCAGGAAAGGCCTGGCGGCTTTTTTCACCGTACTCTCACATCCGGCCAAAAACACACCCGCTGAATAAGACCGTTAAATAAAAAGGTGGATGCCCAACGTCATCCACCCTGTATATAAACTGGAAGGTTCGCTTCCAGATAACCTTAAGGGGGTCGGTGGATGGAAAGGAGGGAATCAAAACCATCCACCGAGATAACATCGAAAGATAACCATCTTTCGCTTAAGGCCTATCCAAAATTCTTTTAGAACTGGTCCCGATTACGGTTTATATATGAGCAAATAATATGCCACTTTTGAGATGCTATTCAGAAGTAAATCTATTCTGATTTATTTTAGATATTTCAAGCACTTAAGAGTTAATTCGGAAAAATTGAGATGTAATAACTATGTCTGTGGATTGCTAAAATCAGTTGTTTTGAGTGATTCAGACGGGACAAACCGTGCGTAATTCGAACATGAATTACAAATTTTGGGGCAAATTTGCTCTATCTACACGTAATCGTGCGAATTAAGCACATATTGTGCACAGATCGCACGCATTTAGGCCTTCCCTATTTTTTTGAGTTCCCTGATCATCGTGTATCTGGATATCCCCAGCAATTTTGCCGCGGCTGATTTCTTCCCTTTTCCGCGCTCCAGCGCCGATAAAAGAATTCTCTGCCTGATGTCATTAGTCATTTTTTCTATGGTTGTCTTAAAATCAATCGTGTTTTGGAAATCAGGCATATAGTTGCCCGCGTCAAGGGGCATTGCTGTTTTCAATTCTGCAGGAAGGTTCTCCGGCAGGATCACTTTGCCGATGTTCTGCAGGATCATTATCCTTTCAATTATGTTCCTGAGTTCCCTGACATTTCCCGGCCAGGGATATTTTTTCAATATTTCCTCGGAATCTTTGCTGAATCCCCTGACCTTTTTATTCAGCTTTTTGTTGAACTCCTCGACATAATACCTCGCCAGCAGGATAACGTCTTCCACGCGCTCCCTCAGGGGGGGAAGAAGAATGGGCACGACCCTTATCCTGTAAAAGAGGTCCTCGCGGAATGAGCCCGCCGAAACCATTTTAACCAGGTCCTTATTAGTCGAGAAAATGAACCTGACATCCACAGATAAGTTTTCGTTCCCACCCAACCTCCTGATATGGCCGTCTTCCAGCATCCTCAGGAATTTCGCCTGCAGGGGCATGCTCATATCCCCGATTTCATCAAGCAGCAGGGTCCCGCCGCTTGCATATTCGAGGAGTCCCAGTTTCCTTCTCTTGGCGTCGGTAAATGCCCCGGCCTCGTAGCCGAAAAGTTCGCTTTCGAGCAAAGACCCGGGTATCGCCGCGCAGTTCACCTCCACAAAGCGTTTTGCGTTCCTTGAGCTCTGCCTGTGGATTGCCCTGGCTATCAGCTCTTTACCGGTGCCGCTTTCACCCTGGATAAGGATGTTGGTGTCATGCTTTGCCACTTCCTGGATTATATGGAATATCCCCTGCATCTGCTTGGACTTCCCGATTATGTTATGAAAACCGAGCAGCAGGTCCTCTCTTTCCTTTAGCTTCTCCACCTCCGATTTAAGCGACTTGGCTTCCAGGGAAAGCAGGGAGTGCATGATGGCATTATCATAGGATGCCGCCGCGTTCTTGACCAGGATGTCGAGGGCGTTGATCTGGTCCTGGGTAAACATCCCTTCCTTCCTGGAAAGGTACAGGACTCCTTTGAACTTGTCTTTTATCTTCAACGGCAGGGCAATCTCCGACTCATAGCCGCCGAAAATAGGCTTCAGGGCCGAGTTGGGAAAGGGCGTTTGCACCGTGATCGCCTCGGTAGTCATTGCTTTCTTGACTATGCTGTGCTCGATCCGCTGGCCGCATCCCTGTTCCAGGACAACATTGTCCAGTTTATTGCCTTCTCTGACAAAGCACTCGAACTTTTCATCATCCAGGAAATACAGAAGCCCCCTCTCCGCCGCGCCGAGGTTCAGGGCGTTCCTCAGGAGGATATCATGGAGGCTCTCCAGGAGGTAGCTGGAATTAAGTTCCGCAACTGCCTTCTGCAGGATAAGGAGCTGATGTATTTTGTCGCGGTTGTTCTCAAAAAGCCGCGTCAAATGAATGATAATGCTTATCTGGTTTGCAAAGGTCAGCAGGATGTCTATTTCTTCCGGCGAGAAAAGCGTCTTGTCCTTGGTCCACACGGCTATGATTCCGATCACTTCATCATCAATATTGAAAGGGGCATAGAATGTCGAACCCCGTTTGTAGAATCTGGTGATCTTCCTGTCGGTTTCGGTGATCCGGGGATCGTTTTCGGGGTCCTCCAGGGTGATGTACTGGCCCGTCTTCGCCACCCTGGTTTCGAAGCAGTCGTGTTTCGCCAGGTTCAAAGGCTGCGACATGGCACGGTGCGTTTCCACCGGGTCATAATTCTTTACGACCTTCGTGACCAGGTTCTCCCTGGCTTCATCAAGAAAGCAGATTATGCCTCTGTCGAACCCGAGATTATCGACTGTCTCATCGAGGATTTTTTTAACTATTTCATCCAGGTAGGATTGGGAATCAGAGAATGCGGAACTGTGGAATTCGCTGACGAAAATGTTCTGGGAAATCTCATCGACATTCTGCGGCGAGGTGAGAAACGTGCTGATCCTGTAAATGCTCCTTATCAGCTTGTCCTTGTCTATCGTAAATAAAGAACCTTTCCTCGATGTCGGACTTGCCGCCTTTTCTGACATTTGCCCCTCAGCTTTTCAAAACTATTGTCAACACGGTGGACAGTTTCACAATATCCTCGTCCGCTTTCCTGAAACTCGTGCTCATGAGCTTTGCCGGGTTGGCCAGGACGCGGCACCCGATCTCGAAATCAGTTTCATCAATTTATAATTATTGGTTTTCATCACGAGTCTGCTGGAATTGTTCAGATTTTGTCGTATTCCAGGAAATGCATCGTGAACACCGCCCTGCCCTGGGTGGCCGAGCGCAGGTCGGTAGAATATCCGAACATCTCTTTTAAGGGTATTTTTGCCAGTATCTCGCAGACGGCGCCGCGGTTTGAGATCCCCTCGATCAAACCCCTGCGCGAGTTGACGTCTCCGATCACTTCGCCTGTGAATTCCGCGGGGGTGATGATATTGACTTTCATCACCGGCTCCAGGAGAACCGGGCCTGCCTTGGAGCACGCCTCCCGGAAAGCCGCCGCGGTCGCTATCTTGTAGCCGATTGCGGAAGACTCGCCTTCCTTGAACGAGCCTCCTGTCATGGTGATCTTGAGGTCGAGCATGGGGTAGCCCGATTTTATGCCGCTCAAGGTGGCCTCATTTATCGCTTCCTTCACGACATCGTGAAATTCAGGCGGCACCTCGGCGGGATCCATTCTGTCCTCGATCTGGACGCCCCGGCCCCGCTCCTGCGGCTCAACCCGCAGCTTTACATGGCCGAAATGCTTTTTCTCGCCGAGCTCTTTTTCGAACCTTGCATCCGCTTCGGCAACCTTACTGATTGTCTCGCGATAAACGACGCGCGGCCTGCCGACATTTACGTGGACCTTGAATTCCCGGATTAGGCGGTCAATAACGATCTCCAGGTGGAGCTCGCCCATTCCCGAAATAATCGTCTGGGCCGTTTCATCGTCATATTTGACCTTGAGCGTGGGGTCCTCTTCCATCAGTTTGGCGAGGGCCTCGGTAAGCTTGTCCTGGTCTGCCGGGGTGCGCGCCTCAATGGCCTGGCTTATAACAGGCTCGTATAACTCGATGGTCTCCAGGATTATCGGATTGTTTTCGTCGCAGATTGTATCGCCCGTGGTGGTGTCCTTTAGTCCCATCACTGCTATTATGCTTCCCGCTCCCGTTTCCTCACTCCGTTCCCGCTTGTTCGCATGCATCTTCAGAAGACGGGCAATTTTTTCTTTCCGCTTTTTTCCAGCGTT
>JBDKTK010000373.1:0-14102 GCA_039680225.1 Syntrophaceae bacterium | reverse complement strand
GAGGAGAATGCCCGTGTGCGGATGAATATCGCGGGCGCGCTGGCCAAGCTCAACGAGCGGGAGAGGTTCATTATCCAAAACCGGATCATGGCCGACAACCCCCTGACACTCCAGGACATCGGAGATAAATTCAATATTACCCGGGAGAGGGCCAGGCAGATTGAGAAAGACGCCCTGCGGAAGATCAGGGCGGCCATCCCTTATTGGGGGAAGGCGCCGGCCCTGCTGACCGAACATTGACGAGTTCTTAATCAGCTGCAGTACGGCCATTAAGCCCCTGCAGACAGTCGCAATTTACATCACTTATGCAGAAGCGTCGAAAATTGATCCTGGGCGGCATTTTACTTGCCGTGTTTTTAATGTTGCCGGCCTGCTGCAATCTTCAATACATGTTCCTGTACCACCCCAGCGCCGCCCGGCCTTCGGCGGATGTCCTGGCGGAAAAGGGCCTGGCCTTCTGGCCGTCGGCCGGCAATTACCGGGGCCTGATCGACACCCCGGCGTCGGGGACTATAAAAGGCACAGTCATAGTGTTCCACGGAAACGGCGGCATTGCCGCATACCGGGAATATTACCCGCGGGGCCTCGGCCCGCTTGGTTACCGGACGATCCTTGCCGAGTACCCGCTGTACGGAGGGCGGGGCGGCGAGCTCGGCGAGCAAGCCTATATCAACGACGCCCTGGAAACGATAAGGCTCGCGTCGGAAACTTACGGCAGGCCCATTTTTCTATTAGGCGAGTCGATGGGGTGCGGCGTGGCCGCTGCGGCAGCAAACAAGGCGGGTGGCGGCGCCGGAGCTGCAACAGGAACTGCAGCCGGAATTACAATAGACGGGATCATCCTCTTCACTCCCTGGGATACCCTTTTATCGCTCGCCCAATCGAAAGTGCCCTATTTTCCCATACGCCTGATAATGAAAGACAAGTATGACAGCATCAGCGACCTGAAGACATTCAAGGGAAGAATCGCCGTGATCGGCGCGGAACTGGACGATATTGTCCCGGTCAGCCATGCCCTCAAGCTTTATGCGTCCCTGCCAGGGCCCAAAAAGATGTGGACGCTCAAAGGCGCCGACCACAACAACTGGATCTTTGTAATAGACAAAAAAACCTGGAAAGATATAATCGATTACGTAAGCAGCGGAGAGTAGAAAATGTCAAAACCGATGCCTGCCATTTTCTTCGGCCACGGCAATCCCATGAACACATTGACCGACAATGATTTTACCAGGGGCTGGCGTCACGCGGGTTCGGCCGTTGTGCGGCCCCGGGCCGTGCTGTGCGTGTCCGCTCACTGGTATATCCCCGGAACTTCCGTGACCTCCGCGCCTTTCCTGAAGACAATTCACGACTTCGAGGGATTCCCGCGCGAGCTTTACGACATTCAGTATCCTGCGCCGGGCGATCCCGGCCTCGCCCGCGATGTTCGGGACTTGCTTGCACCCCTGCCTGTCGGCCTGGACGACGACTGGGGGCTCGACCACGGGACCTGGTCCGTGCTCAGGCATGTTTTCCCGCAAGCCGATGTCCCGGTCGTCCAATTGAGCATTGATCGAACCAAACCGGCGGCATATCATTTCAATATCGGGAAACAGCTCTCACCGCTGCGCGACGAGGGTGTTTTGATCGTGGGCAGCGGCAACCTTGTACATAATCTTTATTTATATTCCTGGGACCGGCACCACATGATCAAGCCTTTCGACTGGGCTGAAAGGTTCGAAACCAAAACACGTGAATTCCTGGTATCGGGCGATAACGATTCCCTGATCAATTACGGGAACATGGGGAATGACGCTCTGTTGTCCATCCCTACGCCCGACCATTACCTGCCGCTGTTGTATATAACCGCCCTGCGCAGAGAGGGCGAGCCGGTCAGCTTCCCTGTCTCCGGTTTCGACGGAGGCTCAATGTCGATGCTGGCCGTCCAGATCGGGTGAGTCCACGCCCGCTCCGCCCTTCAGGCCCTGCCGGGGCCGCCGGTTTGTTAAGAATTGTAAACCGCCTTATTTTTCCCGCCAATAATCCGATAAATAAAATTGAAGCAATCCTTCAGGCGAGATCATCTGCCTTAAGTCATTAAAGAAAGGGGATTGAAAATGTCAGTTTCGGGCATATCCTCAAGCCTTTATACACTCCAGGGGAATCAATCCAACTGTCTCGCCCAAATCAGGAAAGATTTCGAAAGTCTTGGCAGCGCCCTGCAATCGGGTGATTTATCCGATGCAAAGAAGGCATTTACCCGGCTGCAGCAGGACATTGCATCACAGGGCGGCAAAAGCGGCAACCCGATGAGCTCCGATCTTGAAACCCTCGGCACAGCCCTGGATTCCGGCGATATTGAAGCCGCTCAAGAGGCATATAACAGCATCCTGGCAAAATTATCCCAGGGACCCCAGGGATCAGGGGAAGGGAAAAGAGCGGCGGCGCCTGGAGATGCAGTCACCTTATCAGGAGATAATGCCGCCGCCAAATCAAGCAGCACCGTTTACGACGTGAGGGACTCCAACCAGGACGGCTTCGTCTCCTTTCAGGAAGAAGTTGAATACTTTTTCAAGCATCCCGGGGAGACGGTGAACAGTCGGCAAACTTCCAAAGCTTCCGATAACAGCGGCGGAGTTGGAAACATTCTGAACATCAAGGCCTGAAAGGCGTTTTATCAGGCGGAAAGACGGTAAAGCATGACGACAGTTTCAGGCCTGGACAACAGCACTCTTTTATCTCTCCTGGCCAATGCAGCGGGGACGGCCACTTCTTCTTCCGATGAGCAATCGGGGACTGAATCAACCTCGTCGTCATACCTGGACATCCAGGACGCGGTAAAATTGACAAACAAGGAATCCTTGCTTAAGAATCTGCTCGGCTCGCTTTCCTCTGCGGATGAATCCTGCTCCAGCCTGCTGGAAAATGCGACGATCCTGAAGGCAGTCGAGAAAGCTGATCTTTTCTCAACCAATCCGGACCTGGCAGAGGCCCTCACGGGAATATCGGCCGGCGGGGCAGAGACAACATCTTCCACCGACTCATCCGATTTATCATCTTATATCGATTCCCTCGATTCGGATTCCCTTGGTTCCCTGCTGGACCTGATCGCCTGAGCTACTCGTAATGCAGCGCCTCGATAGGGTCGAGCCTTGCGGCCTTGCGCGCCGGGAAGAAGCCGAAGACGACACCGACCGCCGCGGAAAACAGGAAGGCGACCAGGACAATCGTCCCGTTGAAGATATAAGGGACCTGCAAGAGCCTGGTCAGCCATAAACAGCTCGTCAGCGCCAGTATAATCCCCAGCAGTCCGCCCAGGCAGGAAAGCACCACAGCCTCAATCATGAACTGCATCAGGACCTCCTCCTCGAGGGCCCCTATGGCGAGCCTGATCCCGATCTCCCGGGTCCGCTCGGTCACCGAGACAAGCATGATATTCATTATGCCTATGCCGCCGACCAGGAGGCTGACCGCCGCCACGGCGCTCAGCAGCAGCGTTAGCATCCGGGTCGTGCCCGTCAGCATGTTTGTTATCTCCTTCATGTCCATGACGGAGAAATTGTCTTCCTCGGTTGGGGAGAGATGGCGCCGCTCCCGCAGGATGGCTTCGATGTCCTGCTGGACCCGCTCGGTGGACTGGCCCTCGCGGACCGAGAGCTGGATCATAGACACGTCCTGGTTGCCCGCTATCCGGCGGTGGAACGTGCGCAGCGGGATTATCACGACGTCGTCCTGGTCCATCCCCATGGTGTTCTGTCCCTTCGAGACAAGGGTGCCGACGACCTCGACCGAGAGTTTTTCCAGGCGCATATTGCTGCCCAGGGGGTTCTGGGACCAGAACAGTTTTTTGCGGACCGTTTCCCCGATCAGGCAGACGGCCGAGCCCGAGCGCAGCTCGCTTTCACTGAAGATGCGTCCCGAGGCAACCGGCGTGTTGGTTACGGCGAGGTACTGGTTTTCCGTTCCCCTGACCGATGTCGACCAGTTCTGGTTGCCGAACACCGCCTTCATCGACTTGGAGCAGACCGGCGCCACCGCCGAGATGGAAGATATGCTCCGGGAGAGCGCGGCGGCGTCTTCCGTCTTGAAATTCGGCGCCGAGCCGGACTGGCCGGGGCCGAGCCTCTTGCCGGGGCTGATCATCAGGACATTGCTGCCCATGCTGGCAATCTGCTGCCTGACCTGGGCCGTCGCGCCCCCTCCGAGGGTCACCATGACAATGACCGCGGCCACCCCGATGACTATGCCCAGGATGGTCAGGAAGGAGCGCATCATGTTGCGCCGGATTTCCCGGACCGAAAGCAGGACGGCGTTCCAGAGCATTCAGCCTTCCCTCCCGTTTTTCTGGTCGTAAACAATCAGCCCGTCGAGGAAACGGACCACCCGTTTGGCGTACTCGGCCATGTCCTGTTCGTGCGTAATCATGACGATTGTTATTCCCAGGCTGTCGTTCAATGATATGAGCAAATCCATGATCTCCCGGCTGCGGGCCGTATCAAGATTCCCCGTCGGTTCGTCGGCCAGCAGCAACGCCGGCCGGGTGACTATTGCCCGGGCGATCGCGACGCGCTGCTGCTGTCCCCCCGACAGTTCGCCCGGCGTGTGGGTTTCCCATCCCTTGAGCCCGACGGTCTCGAGGGCCCGAAAGGCTATCTCCCGGCGGCGCGCGGCAGGCTCGCCGCGATAGACCAGCGGCAGCTCGACATTCTCAAGGGCCGTCGTGCGCTTCAACAGGTTGAAGCCCTGGAAAACAAAGCCCTGGTAATGGCGCCGCAGCAGGGCCCGCTGCCTGCGATCCAGCGAGCCTACGTTCACGCCCTTGAACAGGTAATCGCCCCCGCTGGGAGAATCCAGGCAGCCGAGGATGTTCATGCAGGTGGACTTGCCCGAGCCGCTCGGCCCCATGATCGCAATGAATTCCCCTTCGGCAATGCCCAGGTCTATGCCCCGCAGCGCCTCCACGGCAGCCTGCCCGGAGCCGTAAATTTTCGTCACTTTCCGGAATGAGATGAGCGGCTGGTTCACTTCTTCTCTCCGCTTGAGTCGACAACCACCAGCGCGCCCGGCGTGATGTTTCCCGAAACGATTTCCGTCATGGTCGCACTCGCAGCGCCGGTCTCGACCGTGACGGGCAGGAGCGTGCCGTTTTTCAGCTCCCAGACGAGATGCTGTTTTTTAGAACCGTTTCTTTCATCTGAACGCCTCTGACCGGGCGGACGGGGCAGCAGCGCGCCGACAAGCGATGACGACGACTGCTTTTCCTCCTTAACCGCCGGAGTGAAGCGCAGGGCCGCGCTCGGCACGAGGACCGCATTCTCGACATGCTTGACGATTATTTCGGCAGTGGCCGTCATGCCCGGCCGCAGCAGCAGGTCGGAGTTGTCGACATTCAACACGGTCTGGTAAGTGACCACCCCTTCCACTGTCTTGGACCCGTAGCGGACCTGGGTAATGCGGGCCCGGAAACTGCGGTCCGGATAGGCGTCAACTTTGAACGACGCATCCTGGCCCGCCGATACTTTGCCGACATCGGCCTCATCCACATCCACCTGCAGCTGCATTTTCTTGAGGTCCTCGGCGATCGTGAAGAGCGTTGTCGCCTGCAGGGATGTGGCTACCGTCTGGCCGGGTTCCGCGCTGCGCGAGATGACCACCCCGTTGATGGGAGAGCGGATCACCGCCTTGCCGAGGTCGGTCCTGTTGGCCTCGACGGTTGCCTCCGCCTGGACGACGGCAGCCTGTGCCGACGCCAGATCGGCTTTGGCCCGTTCATGTGCTGCTTCCGCGGCGTCCATTTCCGACTGGGAGGGGACCTTCTTGCCGGTCAAGGCCTGCACCGTCTGGAACTGTTTGAGCTTGCTCTGCGTCTCCGTCACAGTTGCCCTGGTCTGCAGCAGCTTTGCCTTCGCGGACTCCAGGGCGGCTTTCGACTGGGTCATCTGGGCCTCGAGTTTCAAGGTATCCAGCCTGGCCAGGACCTGGCCTTTTTTCACCTGGTCGTTATAGTCGACTTCCACGCTGCTCAGGATGCCGGACAGCTCGCTGCTGACGTCGACCTTGTTCGTAGGCTGGAGCGTCCCCGTGGCGCTCACCTTGACTGTCAGGCTTCCCTGCTGGACTGCCTCTGTCTGGTATGTCGGCCCGTTGGATGAGTTTTTCCATTTCCAGGCGAGTATGCCTGCCGCAACCAGGATGATGGCAACTGCCGCGGCAAGCAGCTTGAATTTCGCGGAACGCAGGGGGGACTTGTTGATCTCCAGCTTTCCGGTCACATCCGTTTCGGGCGCGGGGTCATTTATGATTTCTTTTGAATCCATCGTTCTTCCTCAAGACTGTTTGTTTCCATCCGGTTTGGCGGTCCCGGCATCGGGATTCAGGGACTCCCAGCCGCCGCCCAGGGCCTTGTAAAGGCGGACCAGGTTTGAAGTTACCGTCCCCTCGCTCTGGACCAGCTGATCGTTGAACGAGAACAGCGAGCGCTGCGCGTCGAGGACGGCGGAGAAATCGCTCAAGCCCGCCTGGTACTTGGCTTCCGAGAACGCGACCGCCTGTTGGGCCGCGTTGACTGATTCGCGCAGGGCGTCTCTGCGGGCCTGCTCCTGGGCATACGAGATAATGGCGTTTTCAACCTCTTCCAGGGCGTTCAGGACGGACTGCTCGTATTGCAGGAGCGCCTGCTCCTGGAGGGCCGACTGGATCTCAACCTTCTGGCGCAAAGCCCCCGCGTGGAAAACAGGGGCCGTGGCGCCGGCGACGATGCTCCAGAACCCGTTCGCAACTGAGAACAAGTTGCCGGCGCTCAGGGCTTCCAGTCCGATCGACCCGCTCAAAGTGAGTTTCGGGTAAAGGTCGGCCGTGGCCACGCCGACCCGGGACGTCTGGGCCGCGAACTGCCGCTCGGCCCGCCGCACATCCGGCCGGCGCCTCAGCATATCGGCGGGGATCCCGATTGCGGCGGAAGCGGGCGGCGCCGGTATGGATGATATTTTTTCCAGCTCCTTATGCAGGGCGCCGGGTTGAACTCCCGTGAGCACGGCAAGCCTGTTCATGGCCTCCTCTCTTCCCGTGTTCAGGGACGGGATCTGCGAGCGGGTGCTCTCCAGGTTATAGCGGGCCTGCTCGACGGCCAGCCTGTCGCTCAGGCCGGCATCGCAGCGCCATTGCGTCAGCTGGTATGTCTCTGCCTGCGCCTTGAGGCTTGATTCGGCTACCGTAATCCGGGTCTGATATGTCCGGACTTCAATGTAATTGAGCGCCGTTTCCGACAGCAGCGTGACCAGGGTGTCGCGCCAGTCTTCCCGGCTCGCGTCGAGGTCCGCTTCGGAAGCCTCTACCGAGCGCCGGACGCCCCCGAAGATGTCTACTTCCCAAACAGCATCAAACCCGGCGTTGTACAGTTCGCCCGTATTGCCCGTGCCGGTGGCCTCGCTTGTCCTGGAGCGCGAAGCGGAACCGCTGAAATCGAGCGACGGGAAGAGGCTGGAGCGGGCCACTATCCTCTGGGCCCGGGCCTGGCGGATGCGGGACCGGGCTTTTTTCAGGTCCAGGTTGCCCGCGACAGCCCGGCTGACCAAACTATCAAGCTGCGGGTCCTTCAGAACGGTCCACCACCCGGCAAGGTCCGCTCCTGTGCGGGATATCCCGGCCCCTTCCGTTTTCGAATTCCAGGACGGGGAAACCGTTGTGGCCGGGGACTTGTAATTCGGGCCGACTGCGGCACAGCCGATCGTAATTGCCGTCAACCCTGCTGAAATCAATAAACTGGCGCGCCGGGAAAAATTAATCATGATCTCCCGGCCTTCTTCGTTTTCTTTGCGCTTTGCGACCTGCCGGCGTTTGAGGCCCTCAAAGCCTTCAGGGCGCCGAGCGAAAACCGGACGACATGCTCAATATATTTCTCAACGTCAATCGGCGGAGGATAAGAGTCGCCCTGTTCTTTTAATGTCCTGCTCATGACGATCGGTTCAAAACACTGGCTCGCAATGCTTATGACGCTGTACCGGACCTGGGCTTCAGACGCGCCCGGCCCCAGAAGCTCCCTGACCGCGCCCTCCATCCTGGCGTGCACGGGGGCCACCTCCTGTCTCATGACTTCTTTCAGCAGCCCGGTGGGGTTCGCAAGCTCCTTGCGCGCGATCCAGAACTCGAGGTTCTTCCCGTCGCTTATCCTACGCAGCAGCGCCTCGATATGCCCCCTGAGGCGCTCACCGGCCGGGGCATCGGCCGGCACGCCGCCGTCGGGCGGGGATTTATCGATGGATTGTGAGAAGTCATTCCTCCAGGCCTCGACATACCGCGTCTCCTTGTCGCGGAAGTGATAATTGACCGCCGCGACGTTGGCGCCCGCCAGCCGGCTGATTTCCAGCACGGTGGCCCCGCGATAGCCTTTTTCGGCAAACACCCGGGCGGCCGCATCCAGCAGCTTCCGGCCCGTCTCCTTTCCGCCTTTTCGCGCGCTCCTCATGCTTTCTGTCCTCCTCTGAAACGTCTTGGACTTGCATTTTCAAATGAGCATTTAAAATACTCGTTTAAAATAGTCAAGTTAATTTTTGTTAAGCTTGTGGTTTGTTCGGGATTGGGATATTTAACGAATATTACCGCGCTGCAATAGGGAGCTCTTGAAACAAATGATATCTGCCCTCACGAGAATAATTCCTGTTTTGCTTCTGTTCTTTTTTTCCGCACATCTTTCATTTGCGGAAACCAGGATTTTCATTAAGGAATACACATATCAGGCAAGTGAAGACGACAGCCGGAACTCCAGCCGGGTCATTGCCCTGCGGGAGGTGAAGAGGCTTCTCCTGGAGGAACTCGGGACTTACCTTGAAAGCGTGACCGAAGTCCGTAATTTTCAGCTCACCAGAGACCAGATCACGACCCTGACTGCCGGGATCGTCCAGGCCCGGATAGAAGATGAAAAATGGGACGGCCGTTCATACTGGCTCAAGGCAAAAATTTCTGCGGACCCTGCCAAGCTGGTCGAATCCATCAATAGTCTCCGCAAAGACCGCGAGAGGACGAAGGAACTGGAGGATATCAAACGCAGGTCCGACGCCCTGATTCAGGAAAACGAACGGCTGCGCAGGGAGCTGGCTTCGGCAAAGGACGGAACCCGGGAAGCAACAAAAGCCGCTTATGATAAATCTGTGAAAGAGCTCTCGGCGATTGACTGGCTCGAGAAAGGTTATGCAGCGACCAGCCACAAAGAAGCCGTCAAGGCCTATACCCGCTCCATCGAACTGGACCCGGATAACATCAAGGCCTATTATTTCCGGGCGCGATCGAGCGAGAGAAATGCCGCGATGTCGGATTATTATAAAATATTGACCATAGAACCGAAGGATTCGGAAGCCCATCTCATTCGGGCCTGGACTTACAAGGAGCTCAAACAGCGCGACCCCGCGCTCCACGAATTCGCGAAGGCAATCGAAAAGGCTTCCGTAAACAGGGATAAAGCGGCGGCATATTCCGACCGGGCAAGGTATTACACATTGCTTGCTCCCCGGCCTCACGGAACTCCCAGGCCTGATGAATTGCCCAATGCGATCGAGCTTTCAATTCATGACTTCAGCAAAGCGATAGAGCTGGACCCGGAAGAGACGTCCCATTATCTCGGGAGGGCGGCTTCCTATATGAATATTCGCCGGAACGATCTCGCCCTGCTGGACTTTAACAAAGTCATTGAGATGGACCCGAGAAACGCCAGCGCTTACGGGATGCGGGGAGATATGATGATGTTTGAAAGGCCGGACCTGGCAATCGCCGATTTCAGCAAGGCTATCGAACTGGCGCCCGGTATGTTCGACCTGCTGCACAGGGCGCATCTCTATGAGCAAATCGGGAAAAAGGACCTTGCCCTCAAGGATTACAGCAAAATGATCGAGCTCAACCCCAGTGAGTACATGTATGAAATCCGGGCCCGCTTCTACGAAGCAGAAGGCCGTTTGGATCTTGCCATCCAGGATTACAGCAGTGCTGTTAAAGCGGAACCGGAATACCGGCCCGCCTACCTGGAACGGGGAACCCTGTATTCCAGGCAGGGCAAGTACGGCCTCGCGATCAAAGACTTCAGCAAGGTGATCGAATTGAGCCCCGACGGCGGGGATAGAGCGGCAACGGCCTATTATAACCGCGCCCTGACATATGCGCTTAAAAAGGATTCGAAAAAAGCTGTGCAGGACCTGGAGAAGGCGATTCAGCTGAACCCGGAGTATAAGACCAAGGCCCGGAGTGAAGCAAATTTCAATTCAATCAGGAAGCGGCCGGATTTTATAAAGCTGATGGGACCGTAAGAATCAAAATAAATTGTCATCCTGAGCGCAGCGAGGATCTTTCTTTAAAAAAATAGGTTCTTCGTCGCTTCACTCCTCGGAATGACATTGAATGGAATCAGGTCACTTCGACAGGGTCAGTGACCGGTTATCAAATCCGAATTCTACCCCATCTCCTGGAGGACCAGGTTTTCGAAGCGGGTGTAGTCTTCCTGGAATTTCAGCTTTACCGTGCCGGTGGGGCCGTTGCGCTGCTTGCCGATGATTATCTCGGCCAGGCCTTTATCGGGGTTTTCCTCCGACCTGTTATAGACCTCGTCCCTGTAAATGAACATGATGACGTCGGCGTCCTGCTCGATGGCGCCGGATTCCCTGAGGTCAGCCATCTGCGGGCGCTTGTGCGGCCTGTCTTCGACCCGGCGGTTGAGCTGGGAAAGGGCCACCACGGGGATTGTGAGTTCCTTGGCGAGGGCTTTGAGCGAACGGCTGATTTCGGAAATCTCCTGCTCGCGGCTGTCTGTATAGCCGCTCCCCTTCATGAGCTGCAGGTAATCGAGGACAATGAGTCCCAGGCCGCTTTCTGCCTTGAGCCGGCGAGCCTTGGCCTTCATTTCCAGGACGGTTATGGCCGCCGTGTCGTCGACGAATATCCTCGCGTCGGCCAGCCTTCCGGCCGCGGTCGTCAGCTTGGGCCAGTCTCCCTCCCGCAGGAAGCCCTTCCTGATCCTCTGGGAATCCACCCGCGCCTCGGCCGTGAGCATCCTCATCGCTATCTGCTCCTTCGACATTTCCAGGGAGAACACCGCCACGGGGAGGTTCGCCTCCACCGCCGCGTGCTGGGCGATGTTGAGGGCGAAGGCAGTCTTGCCCATGCTGGGCCGGCCCGCAATGATGATCAGGTCCGAGTTCTGGAATCCGGAAGTCAGCTCGTCGATTTTTTCGAACCCTGTGGGGACGCCCGTGATGAGGTCTTTCTTTTCAAAGAGCCTCTCGATGGTTTTGAAACTGTCCTTGATGATCTCTTTTAAAGGAAAGAAAGCGGGCTTGATCTTGTTCTGAGATATTTCGAAGATGGCATGCTCGGCCTCGTCCAGCAGGCCGTCTATGTCCGACCCGTAATTGTAGCTCTTGGTGAGGATTTCCGTCGCGGTGCCGATGAGCTTGCGCAGGACCGCCTTCTGTTTAACGATCCTGGCATAATATCCGATGTTCGCGGCGGAGGGGACGTTGTCGACCAGGGAGGCAAGGTAAGTCATGCCGCCCACGGCGTCGAGATGGTTGCGGTTGCGCAGGCACTCGCTCAGGGTGATGAGGTCGCACGGCTCGTTGCGCTCCGAGAGATCGAGCATCGCCGCAAAGAGCTTCCGGTGGGCCTCGGTGTAAAAATCGTCCCCGTCGAGGTATTCCAGGACAGTGTTGACCGCCTGGTTTTCAAGCAGGATTCCCCCGAGTATTGACTGTTCAGCCTCGAGATTCTGGGGTGGAACCTTGAACAGCGAGGAATCGATGTCCTTCAAGAATTATTCCTTGTCTTCGACTACATGGAGCTGGAATTCAGCCGCAATCCCCGGGTGCAATTTGATCTTTACTGGAAAATCGCCAAGCGCCTTGATGGGCTCGTCCAGAACGATATTTTTCCTGTCCACTTCAAGTCCGCACCCCTTAAGCGCTTCGGCAATGTCCTTGGCCGTGATGGAGCCGAACATCTTTTCCTGGGCGCCGAGCCTGCGGGCGATGGTGCAGTCGACTGCCGCGACTTTCTGGATCATGGATTCCGCTTTCTTGCGCTCTTTTTCGGCCTGGTGGGAAACAACCATTTTCTCATGCTCGAGCACGCGGACGTTCTTGCCGCTGGCCTCGACCGCCATTCCCCTGGGTATCAGGTAATTGCGGGCATAGCCGTCCGCCACTTTTATCAGGTCCCCGATCTTGCCCAGGGATTCGATATTCTCTTTCAAAATGACTTTCATCCTTCTTCTCCTTGGTGATTTAAACTGATATTAACTTTCGACAGTCGATTCCGACGGGTCTTTGGCGATCTTGTTCAATTTTCGCAAATCTATCCAGATATCGAAGAACCCCAGGCAGATCACGAGCAACAGCAGGAAATGCTGGGCGAAAATCAGGAAATAGAAAACACCCCTGATGATGACCGGGACATTCTTATGCCGGAAGAAGAAATTAATTATGGACAGCCCCTGGAACAGGTACACGAACAGGAATATGAACAGCAGGTTGAGGCCTGCGATCTGCACCCGGTCCACGGGGATAAGGATGAGGACCGCCGAGGCGATCACGTACCAGACCATCTGGTCCGGTATCTTCCAGCAGGACAGGTCCCCCAGTTCGGGGAAGCCTATGCCCCTCTTCGACAGCAACAACTTCCCGGCCAGCACGTTGATCCACAGGAAAAGGATCGTCCCCATGATGACGAATGACGGCAGCAGATGATAAACCGTTTTGGCTATCAGGTCCGCATTGTTGCGGATCAGGTCTACCTGCTCCTGGGATATGCCCCATTCGGCATAGGACTTGATGCTTTCCCGGATCCCGGCATTGACATAGGCCTGCACGAGATTCCAGGGCTGCTCGCCGATGTAAAAGCTGTAAATGCCCAGAAAGAGCGCGCCCATCCCGACCAATATCATGACCGAGTAGAACACCGTCTTTTCGAAGACGAAATTTTTCCTGAGAAACTCCGCCAGGATCAATCCGGACGAACCCATCATGAACACCACGGCCAGGTTGGTCCTGATCCCCGCCTGGTAAGCGACGGCCTCCAGGACGACCATGGTCGCCGTCAGGACCAGGAGCCCGGGGATCCTGCCGAGTTTCAAATGAAAATACATGAAAATGAAGGGGGCAAATATGCCCGCCGTTATTCCTGCCGAAGGCAGAAGGCCCATTGTGAGAAAAACACCGGAGGAAACAATAATGCCCAGCAGGACTTCTTTAATTGCAAAGCCCTTCGGGGCGGCCGTTTCAATGCCGCCCGCCTGTTCCTCTTTAATCATTTAACCTCTTCCTAACTTTCAGATACCACGAACGGCAGTAAGGCTATCGCCCTTGCCCTTTTGATTGCTATCGTCAATTCCCTCTGATGCCTGGCGCAATTGCCGGTGATCCTGCGGGGAATTATCTTGCCCTTTTCCGAAACGAAATGACGGAGAGTCCCGGGGTCCTTGTACTCGATCTTCATATTGGAGTCTGTGCAGAATTTGCAGACTTTTCTCCTGTGAAATCCCCTTCTTTCTGGTCTTGGTCTATCTCCTGGTGCCATTATTCCTTACTCCCTTCTTCGGCGCCGGAAGCCGCTTCCGCAGGCTTGGCTTCTGTTGCAGGTTCTGCCGGCGTCACCTCTTTGGGCGCCGTGGCCTCCTTGATCTCCTCAGGTTTCTCTTTCTTGAGGCCGGCTATCTCTTTTTCGATATCGGCCATCTTGACCTGATCGGCCCTCTTTACGGTCTGGTATCGCAGAACCTTGTCGTCAAACTTGAGGTTCCTTTCCAGTTCCCTGATTACGGGGCTGTCGCCCACGAAATCCAGGAGAACGTAAAAACCCCTGCCCTGCTTCTCGATCTTGTAAGCAAGTCTCCTGACGCCCCATTTTTCCGCTTTGACAATTGTACCTTTGAGGCTTGTGACGATGCCTTTGTACCGGTCGATGATTACGTCGATCTCATCTTTCGGCACATCGGACTGGATAATGAAAATAAGGTCGTACCTGTTCATATTCCTCCTCTCGGCTCTAAAGCCCCGGCGCCGGGCCGGGGCAAGGAGTCCAAATTTTTTTTGAAAGGCTGTTGATATATATGATGAATAGGGCCAAATCAAGGAAATTCATCCCGGATT
>JBDKTK010000372.1:0-2096 GCA_039680225.1 Syntrophaceae bacterium | reverse complement strand
CAGAATATTCTGAATTATCTGAAATTTAATTGCCTGCAGCGGATTTGTCAAGGAGGAAATAAAAGCAAAGGAGCGCAGGAAAGCGCTGATTGCCCATCATGGCCGTTCGTATAATGTCTTTGGGGATTTTTTCCGTCTCGTTTTGAAATAGACTGAAAAGGCGCAAAGAAGTCTGTTCAGCTCACATTTTCAGGTCGAACGATTTGGGTGCGGCGGTCGTTTGATTGAGACTGGTTCCTGTTTTCATGAGGGGTCACCCTCAAAGGGGGAAGCATCAGCTGTTCCAGGCGGCGCCTTTGGGCTTCAAAGGCTTCCTCGTTATCCGTCTTTTCCAGGATTATAATTTTATCGAAGGAAATCGTTACCCGCGCGAACGGTTTGGGCAGAAAAAAATTATCCCAGCTCTTGAAGAACCAGGAGCGGTCGGCGCGGGTATAGAAGGGGACTACGGCCGCTTCCGCGGAATGGGCCATGGTGATTATTCCGGCTTTGATCCGGCCTGCGGGCCCTTGCGGGCCGTCCAATACATGCGCGGCCAGCCTCGAACCCTTCAGGTGCTCGATCATTTGATAGAGCGCATGTTTTCCCCTGTTTGATGAGGAGCCGCGCACGGCAATCCATCCGCTCCTCTCGGCAACTGCGGCAATCATTTCGCCGTCCCGGCTCCGGCTGATCATGAGGGCCGGCCTGAAAATTTTATACTTCTGGAAATGCCGTATTGCGCAGAAGAACTGCTGGTGCCATGTGCACAGGATTACCCGGCCGCCGCCCCGGACATAGTCCATCCATTCCTGTTCGTTTTCGATAATGACCCTGAAAGTCAGGCTGTATAAGCGGATGAACCAGTAGAGAAAGACATGAAACTGTCTCCCGGCCGTAAGTCTTTTGAATCTGAAATCCATGAAGCCGCCCGCTTTTGCCCGTTTTAACATGAAATCCCTGTCGCTGTAATGTACAGGGCTGTATTGCCGTCTCCCTCTCCGGATATCGGCCCATCACCCGTTGATGGGGACGCTTTTAAGTTGCGCAATGTGATTCACCTTTCGGGATAAGTCAAGATCAAATCGGGGCAGCCGGGGCCTCATGCCTTAAATGCCGCTTACAGGCGGTGGCAATTTCTCCCGAACACGCCGGGGACATCGGGGCCGGCCGCTCCAGGCATATCTGCGACATATTGGTCGGAAATAAATGAATTTTCAGAAATTTGTATTTTCCCAATCTCTTCCCATTCTTTTCTCCAGACAAAATTCTTTTGTAAATACAAACACCTGCACGAATTAATCCGGATGGCACCCCTGTTGCTTTTAGAAGAGAAAACGTTTTCGGAAATCATTATTGGAGGTGTGACATGAATTCGGGCGACACGGCATGGGTCCTGGCCTCGGCAGCTCTTGTCTTTATTATGACTCCGGGCCTGGCTTTTTTTTACGGCGGCATGGCGAGGAGAAAGAATGTCCTTTCTCTCCTCATGCAGTGCTTCATTATTTTATGTCTGATCGGGCTGCAGTGGGTGCTTTTCGGCTATTCTCTTGCATTCGGGCCGGACACAGGATTTGGCATAATCGGAGGGTTTGACTGGTTCGGTCTCAACGGCGTGGGAATGAAGCCGTTTGACGACTACTCCAAAACAATACCCCATCTTGCGTTCATGATATTCCAGGCAATGTTCGCGATCATAACACCGGCCCTCATCGTCGGAGCATTTGCGGAAAGGATAAAATTTTCCGCATTCTGCATCTTCACCCTGCTCTGGGCCACTTTTGTCTATGATCCGATTGCCCACTGGGTCTGGGGGAACGGCGGCTGGTTGAAGAGTCTGGGCGCCCTTGATTTTGCGGGCGGGATAGTCGTCCATGTCAGCTCGGGCCTGTCTGCGCTTGTCATGGCGATCCTCATCGGCAAAAGGCTGGGTTATAAGGAATCAGCGTTTGCCCCGCACAACCTCCCCCTGACCGTACTGGGCGGGGCCATGCTCTGGTTCGGCTGGTTCGGTTTCAACGCGGGCAGCGCTCTGGCGGCTGACGGCCTTGCGTCCCACGCATTCGTGGCGACAAATACCGCCACGGCGGCGGCGGGGCTCACCTGGGCGCTTCTCG
>JBDKTK010000371.1:0-19590 GCA_039680225.1 Syntrophaceae bacterium | reverse complement strand
CGTAAATGCTCTCGATCTGTTCTGCATAATCCTGACTGCCGGTCGTTGAATCCGCCGCTTGTGATTGCACGATTTCCTTCGCGCTGGAAAGCAGGGAGGAAACCGTATCCAGTGTTGTACTGCTCCGCTCGATCCACTGCACGGCGTTTTGCATGTTGGCCTCATATTGGGCGCATTCTGAAATGGTTACTGTATCCGACATAATCTCTCCTTTTGCCCTGGGATTGTCTGAGGCCTTGTTGACCTCCCTGCCCGATGCAACGATCGTCTGTGCATCATAAAACCTTTCCAGCTGCTTCGCTGTCCAATATGAAAGGTTGCCGATCATCATATTGTAAGTTGTTCTCATGCTGTCTCCTAAGTTAAGAATCGTAAAGTTGCACTTACATGTCGATCACCATTTCCAGCATTTCATCAAGAATGCTGATCAATTTTGCCGAAGCCGAGTAGGCGTTCTGATAAAGGACCAGTTTGGTTTCCTCCTCGTCCAGGGAGACGCCGGAAACCGATTCGCGCCGGCTCTCATAAAACTCCACCGCCTCCGTCTGTACATTGTAATTTGATTCGACGGAGTTGACCTTTTCGCCTATCTTAGTCGCCAGCGTCTCATAATATTCTTCGCAGGTCGATTTTCCGCCGTCGAGGAGACAACTGTCCTGGAGGCTTGCTATCGCCTCCGCCTGCGTCGAGCCGCCGGCGGAGCCGTCGGACGACGCCGCAATCTTTCCAGGGTCATCGAGTATTGCGGAACTGACCGCAATATCGCCGGCTCCGGTGCCGGTAAAAAAAGCGGCTCCCGCATCTCCGTTCAGGTCATATCCCGCCTCATGGAGTTTATTGACCGCCGTGATGACGGCATTCGCCAGCTCGTCCAGATTGCTTTGATACTCGGGGATAAGCTCGTCCCTGACTTCGAGATAGCCTGCCAATTCCCCTCCCGATATGTCATCCGTAATAACTTCCGAAGTCCCGCTGCCGTCCGTCAATGTCACATCAAGGAGCCCCGAAGCAGAATTTGTCGCGGTGGACAGCGTCCAGGCCGTACCCCCTTCCACGAGTGTATGGCCGTCCGTTGTCTGCACGCATATCTGGCCCCGGCTGTTTTCATACGTGCTGATGTCGATCAAAGACGAAAGGGATGAGACGAGGGAATCAATTTCGTCATTCAGGGTATTGACAGCTTCATCCGAATTTCCCGCGCGCGCGAGCTGTTCATTGAGGCCCGCTATCTGCTTGAGATACTGATTAATTGAACTTGCCGTAGCGGCAATTTCTTCATCAATGCTTTCCTGCATCCGGCCCAGGCTGCCGCTCATCAGATTGAACGTGTCCGCCAGGCTCCGGGCGGCAGCGGCCAGGGTTGAGCGCACTGTTGAACTTGAAGGGTCGCCGACCAGGTCCTCCCAGCTGTTCCAGAAGTCCGTCATGACCGAATCGAGCCCGGTCGAATCGTCGTCCGAGGTGAATATCTCCTCTATCCCGGAAAGGCACTCCTGCCCGGCCGTCCACTTCCCGAGTTCCTGATTGGCGTTTATTATCTGCGCCGCCAGGAACGAATCATAGACCCTCCTGACCCCGGACACATCGGAAGATCCCGTTCCGGTGGACTGGATGACCGCTACCTGCCTCGTATACCCTTCGCTGTTGACGTTGGTTATGTTGCTGTTGGCAACGTTGATCGCAGTCGTATATGTATTCAGGCCCCTCAATGCATTGGCCATTATACCTGTTATTGAAGACACGTGGCGTCCCTTTCTCTGCAAAATAATTGCGCAGCTTTATTTCAGCATGTTGACGGTTACCTGGAGGATCTCATTTTCAACCGTGATCATTTTTGCGCATGATTCATATGCCCGCTGGGCAATGATGGCGCTTGACATTTCCGCGGCCATGTCGACATTCGACAGCTCAAGGCTTCCGGAAGTGAGATAGCCGGCCTGGTCCGACCCTGCCGCGGAGATGGTGGCCGACCCGGATGCTGCAGTCTCCGAGTACAGGTTGTCCCCGGTCTTCCTCAGCCCGTCGCAATTCGTGAAGCCGGCCAGGGCGATCCGGAACAGTTCCTTTTTTTCGCCGTTTGAGTAAGAACCGGTAATTACGCCGTTGTTGTCGATTGATGTGCTCTCCAGCGTCCCCGTGGCATGTCCGTCCTGTGATGTTGAAGAGGTGCTCGAAGCGGACGCGTACTGGGTCAAAGTGTTGTTTGTATCGCCGCCGCTGTTGTAAAGCGACCAGGTTATCGCCTGTGAAGCGGTTGCCCCGTTAGTGAGGTTCAACGTGATTGTCGGGCTTGTTCCCGCCTCCAGGGCGCCGCTTGAGTCGAAAGTCAGGGCGCCGCTGCCTGTAACCGTCCCGTAACTGCTCGAAATTCCGGCCGACCAGTCCCACTCATTTGTATCGGATTTCGTAAAAGTCAAGGTAATCGGGATTTCATTCCCAAGAGAATCGTAGACGCTGACGGTGGTCGAATAGGTTTCTGACGTGTCAGTATCTGAATTGAGGTTCAATGTGGTTGAAATCTCCGTGGTGGCCGACGCGGCAATCGATTGGACCGAAGACAGGGATATGTCGCCGATGCTCCCGAGATCGCCGTCATCGTCGATTGTATAACCCTGCACTGCGTAACCGTCGGAAGTTACCAGGTTCAGGTCCGAATCATAATTGAAGGAACCGTCTCTCGTGTAGTACGTGACGCCGCTTTCGGATGAGACTGCGAACAGCCCGGACCCGGTGATGGCGAGGTCGGTTGCGCTGCCTGTTGTCGTCAGGCTTCCCTGCGTCCAGTCGGTCGTTATGGACTGAACGGAAACGCCTCCCCCGGTGGATGTTTCCGACATCGAACCGCTGAGGATTTCGGAAAAAGAAAGCCCCTCCGATTTGTATGCCGTTGTCTCGGCATTGGAAACGTTATTGCTTATTGTCGACAACTGTTCTTTGAAGGCGTTCAGCCCCGTCAGGCTCGTAGAAAAAGCTTCGAACATATTTACCTCCTAGCGTGGTTTGCGGGAATTAATTGACCGGAGTTTCCGTTTGAATCAGGACACCGCTGTTACAGAGCTCACGGGTATTTCCCCCTGGTCGGTGACCAGATAGGCCACTCCGCTCCTGTATACTATCCCCGTCACTGTGGCGCTGCCGCCGGTAGTGACCGAAACGCTGCCGCCGGATGAGTCCGTTGCCGTGTATACTACGCTGTATGTGCCGTCGCTCACCGTCGATCCGCTGCTGTTTGTGCCGTCCCAGGAGAATGTGTATGAGCCCGATGACATGCTTCCCAGGTCAACCGACGTCACGACCGAGCCGCTTGAGTTGTAGACGGTCGCAGTGACATCGGCCGCAGCGCTGCTCAATGTAAAACTCGCGCCGGAGCAGGCCCCGCTGGAAACGGATATGCTGTCGCCAGAATACGAAACCGTCCTGTCCAGGTATGACAAGGCCTGGGAAGTGCTGCCGGCCGAGGCGTATTGCAGGAGGGTCTCGAGATATGAATTCGTCTGCTCCGACTGGGAGACCTGGCTCAGGGCGCTGAACTCTGAGATCATATCGGCTGTGCTTACCGGGTCTGTCGGGTCCTGGTTTTCAAGTTCGGTCAACAGCAGCTGCAAAAAATCGTCTGCCGTCAAAGTGTAGGATGAACTCGAGATACTCGAAGTTACTGCGGAAGAAACCGAGTCTATTGTGCTCATTGCAATACCTCCTTATTTGCAAAGGTTAAGGGAAGAAGCTTTCGCCCGACGCTTAATCATCAAAATTGGATTTTATTCAGGACGCTTGCGAAGGAATCAATGAGATGGGGAGCTATTGACAGCTGCCGGCGAACTTTGCTATTGATTCGCCGGGCGGCGCGCAAGCCCGCTCCCTCAAAGCCAGACACCCCGACCGGCCAAGTCATGTGTCTGGCTTTGTCTTATTATCCTTCCCGAACTTCAAAATACTTGTTCGGTCCGACTGTAGGTTGAGCAAACCGGGTGCCAGGATTGAATCGCCGGAATCCGGGCATGGCATTAGATGACTTGAATAAATGACCTGAGATGAGGGCGCTTAAACTATCTTTTCTCAGGGAGCTGTAAATATATTCAGGATGTTCTTTCCAAAGATCCGCTCTCCCGAGCGGTGTCTGCAATCGGAAATGGACAATAACTTTTTTTGAAAACCAATCTCGAAAATTCCGGAGCTGAAATACCTGGAGGCATCCTCATCAAGAGGTGAACATCAATTAATTATCCGGTGTGAACCGCACAATTTACCACCCTCGTTTTTCTGAGGCGTAATTTATTGAGGGTCGCAATGTAACTTAACCCGAAACGGCATCGTCATGTCTTGCGGGAAAGGCCAGGGGAAAAAGCTTCTGCACTTGGGAAAATTTTTCCCAGGCGAGACTTTGAAAGGTAAAAATCGGTGTTACTGTTTGGTTATCCGTTAACATTTCTTTACACATGGACTGTGTAAAGTTTTGTTAATCGCAGGAGCACAAGCCGATACATTTCATCTGATCGTGCAGTTTTCCTTCATAATAAAAAGAGCGAGACTGCAGCCCCGGCCGGAACTATATAAAGGATATCAATTTTTTTAATCAAGGCTGCCAGGGCTGCCACGCCCATGACCGCCCGGACGGCATCCCAGGGCACGTCAAGAAAGAACCTGATTCCGACGAACAGCAGAAGCCCCACGAAAGAAGCAAATACACCGTCCACCGCTTTAATGAACCGGGGCGAATTCCGCAGGCGCTCAAAGAATGGCTCTACGGCAACGAGGACCAGGAAAGAGGGGGTGAAAATGGCCATGGTTGCGACAACGGCGCCGGCAACCCCTTTGAAGATGTATCCCACAAACGTCGCCGTTATCACGATGGGCCCCGGGGTCACCTGGCCGAGGGCTATCCCGTCCATGAATGTCCTGTAATTCATCCAGCCATGGACATGGACGACTTTTTCGAGCATGAGCGGGATGGAGGCAAAGCCCCCGCCGAACGCAAAGGCATCGACCTGCAGCATGACCGAGGCGAGATCGAACAGTTCGCGATCGGCAATCAAAATTACAATGATCGCGGCAATTACGAATATGAGTAAGGTCCAGAAACCCTGATGCACCAGACGGTCTTTTTTAAAATAATCGCCGGGGCCGGGCGGCGCTGCGGTTTTTAGAAACACAATTCCGGCGACAGCGCTGAGCACAATGACCAGAAAGGGGCTGACTCCCGACCAGAAGAGCGCTGCAGCGGCAAGGACAAAAGACCAGATGACCGGGTCCCTCTTAACGCCGCGCCCGAAAGAGTGCACGGCATGGAAGGTGATGGCGACAACGATCACCTGGAGGCCGTTGAACAGGGAAATTGCCGCGCCTGAGCTTCTGAATTGGACAAACAAAGCGGAAAGCGCCAGCATGGCGAAAAAAGCGGGCAGGCTGAAGCCGATGTACGTCGCCAGGGCGCCGCTTATCCCGCGGACTTTCAGGCCCACGTAAGCTGCGGACTGCATGGCCGTTGCCCCCGGGATTGATTGGCAAAGCGCGATGCCGTCCCTGAATTCAGCTTCGCCCAGCCATTTCCTGCGCGCGACGGCGAGGTCCCTGATATGGGCTGTCATGGCCGGGCCGCCGAATGCCGTCATCCCCAGCCGCAGGAACGACAGGAAAAGGTCTTTAGTGTCGGGCGTTTCAGATGTCAAAACCTGCCTCGAAATCGACCGGATAAGGTAAGGGCTGTATTCCGGGTATTGCAAAAAAAGTCAAGTTCAAAGGCACTGCGGCTAAAGCTTACGTTCGGCAGCAAGACGGATTGACGCGGGCCTCGGGCGGCCGGAATATCACTGCATCCCGTCCTGAAAAACGAAAAGGAGCCTGCGCCCGGCTCCTTTCTGTTTAGTTGTATCCCGCTGCGCTTTATGCCTTGCGGCCTACCTGTGATTGATGTCCCTGCCGGGGCTGCTCGGCTCCAGCCTGGGGAACGGAGGCGGATAAATTATGACATGGGCCGGGTCGTCCTTGGAGGAATAGACAACGGGGTTGACTATGTTGATGTCCCAGATGGAATACCAGTCGCCTATATAGCGTTTGTCCTGGTCCAGTATTTTGAAACCCCTGAAGTCATAGCCTTGCGCCCGCCAGCGGTCGTAAGTTGTTTTGACTACGCGCTGCAGATGGGTTGACAATTGCGGTTCCATGAGCCGCCAGTCCCGGACATCGTCCAGCACGAGGTTCTTGTCCACTCCGATAATGACATAGGGCGTGTCTTCAGAGGCCAGATAATAGTAAGTGAGGTTCGGTTTGAGCGTGCCCGCCAGGAACGCCTGCTCGACAGCGGCGTCAGCCTGAAGAGACCCGTATTTTCCCGGCTTTAAACCTGCACAACCCGGTATCAAGAGGAGGACAAGGCCGGCCACGACCAACATGGTGGAAAATTTCTTCATGGCTCCATTCCTTTATCTCGTTTTTTTTTTGAAAAGTCTTTTTAAATATTCCACAGAACAGGAAAAATGTAAATCGGATCGAATCGCCGTTTATGACTTTGATCAAATCGCCATGAATGCCCCAACCGGCTCTCCAGCCCCCCCCTGCATTTCCTCCCGAGGGGGGACAACCCGCTCCTGCAGTGATGGATAAATAAGGCGCTTTCAATTTGCCCAAAATGGATAAAAATTAACCAGTTTAAAACGGGGGTGTACAGTTCTCACCCTGTTTTCCGGCGTATCTTCTCTTGCATGATTCTTGCAAATGCATATGTGTAAAGGGATTCAGAGGAAGGGAGGGAGAAAATTCCTGTTGATTTTTGCTTGGAGTATGTTAAATAGAAGTCGAAGTAATCGGTGCCTGTCCCTCATCCTGAGCGGAAAATCTTTTCGCCTTCCTGTCTTGCTTCTGTCCGTATCCGATAAAACGGTCCTTTCAATAAATGAGGAATAAAGACATGGTCCGCATCGCATTTACAGTTTTAATGATCATTGCCCTCTGTTCTCCTGTCTTCGGGGCCGGACCCGGGACCTCCGGCAGCCCGGCGGCCCCTGTTTCGTTCTATCCCAAATACGGCCAGGGCCCCGAACAGCAGGACCGCGACAGGTACGAGTGCCATTGCTGGGCGGTAAGGCAGACGGGGTTTGATCCCTACCTGCCGCCGGTTTCGGTCCCGGTGCAGCGGGCGGCTGTTGTCCCCGTGCCCCCCGCCGGTCACGACACGGCAGTTTTGGGGTTTACCGGCGCGTTAATGGGCGCCCTGGCGGCAGGGCCGAGAAACGCGGGGGCGGGGGCCCTCGTCGGAGGCGTTACGGGAGCGGTCATCGGCGCAGTTTCCGATTCCGCAAGGCAGGAGAGAGCCCGGGAAATCGAGGAAGCGTATAACAGCAGGCAGCAGGCCCAAAGCTCCCAGCTGCAGAGAAAAGGATATGATTACAGCAGGGCCATGTCCGCGTGCCTGGAAGGGCGGGGATACGGCATCCGGTAAAAAGAAAAGTTTATTAAAACGGAGTAGACATATGTTGATCAAACAGGGCGGTAAGCATGCAGGCCTGTATATAGCCGTTTTCTTTTTGGGAATCGCGCTGGCGTTTTTTCAGACGGCCGACGCCTACGGCCGCGAAGCCCAGCAGCAGGGTCCCGGAGTACATGGACCGCACGGCGGCTCTCATGCACAACCTATTACCAGGGGGCGGGTCCTGGATACCCGTCACGGCCATAACCATCGATACCCGGTCCACGGACATTACGTCAGGACGGTCCCGGCCGGCCACAGGGTCGTGGTGCACGGGGGCGTTAACTACTACTATCACGGCGGAGTCTGGTACCGTCCCTGGGGGCCGCGCTTTGTCGTGGTCGGGCCTCCGGTGGGCATCGTTGTCCCCTTCCTGCCGCCGTTCTACGCCACTGTCTGGGTGGGCGCGGTCCCATATTACTATGCCAATAGCGTCTACTACGTCTCAGCTCCGGGCGGTTACGCGGTAGTCGACCCGCCGCAGCAGGGGCAGGTCGCCGGGGCGCCCCCTCCCCCCGCGGACCAGGCTTATGTTTATCCGCGCCAGGGGCAAAATGAGCGCCAGCAGTCTGATGATAAATATGCCTGCCACAAATGGGCCGCGGGCCAGACCGGGTTCGACCCCACCCAGCCTCCCGCCGGACTGGGCGACAGCGAGATTATGCAGAGAAGGGCCGACTACCAGCGCGCCATGGCCGCCTGCCTGGAGGGACGCGGGTATACGGTGAAGTAGCCCAAAAATAAAACCGGGGAAAGAGAACAGGGCTGGTTTCAGCCGGAAGGCCTCATCAGGGCCGCCAGGTTGTTT
This sequence comes from Syntrophaceae bacterium, assembly GCA_039680225.1. Taxonomy (GTDB): domain Bacteria; phylum Desulfobacterota; class Syntrophia; order Syntrophales; family UBA4778; genus JBDKTK01. Next base: position 11,320 of record JBDKTK010000371.1, on the reverse strand, counting down.
TTCCGGGAATCCGATGGAAAGCCTTTCCATGCACAACTTTCTTATTTAAGCCCAAGCAACCCGGCCGTCCACTTGAATATGAGCCCCTTTGTGTTCAGGTAATAGAAGAGAATTCCCAGCAGGCCCAGCAGGACAACGACTTTCGGCCACTGTTGCTTTTTATCGGCAAATTGGTCCTCAAGCGAGCGCACAGAACCTTCCGGCAGGGCGGCCAGCTTGGTAAGCGAACCGCCGAACGTGACATTTATGCGCACCCTCGCGTTCACGGCCCAGCCATTGGCGTCAAGGATGGGGCCGAGGGTCCGCTGCCTCAGCTTGAGCCAGGCGATAACGACCGACGGCGTTGAAATGACCAGCATCAATCCGGCTATCACCAGGGGCATCTGCCACCACGCCAGCTTCAGGAACCCTGTCACCATTGACACAATGGCCGACCCGATGAAGCCCACGGCCAGGCCGATGGCGGCAAAGATGCCCGCAAACTTGGCGGCGTCGAAGGGCTGCGCCTGTGCCGGCGGCGCGGCCGGTTTTCCGCCCGCAATTTTCTGGGTCGAATCCGCGATCCCCGCGGCGGCCTTGTCCATGATGGCCTTGTCCCGGGCGGCCGCCAGCTTGTTGATCTGCCTGCCTATCATCTGGGCCATCTGTTTATAAGGGCTCCAGAATGCCTGGCGGATGCTGATCGGGTTTTCGATTACCCTGACAATCGTCGCGTCCCAGTCCTGCCCCTTGCGGTCGTAAAAAATGCCGTTGCGCCCGACCCTGAGGAAATCGGAATCGCCGCCCGTAAAGGCTGCGGCTATCGTCATCGTTTCGGCGCCGCTGTTTCGCGTGCACTTGCAGTATGCGAGGTAGATACGGCTCAGCGTGGCAAGCGCCGCATGCTGGTCGATGTCGTTGACCTTCACGCATAGTTCGCAGCTGCGGCCGTCCAGGTAGAGTGTGCCGGCCTGGAAAATGGCCTTTTCCCTGCGGGTGTAAAAATCTCCGAAGGAGACGAAATTTGTCAGGAGCGTCAGCAGGTCGCGGTGGTAACGGACCAGTTTTTCGACCTGGGTTATGTTGTTGAACTCCGGTCCCCTTGCCATGTCCTGGTCAATGAGGGCCGAAATTTTATCTTTTGAACCGCCGTTCAATATTTCCCGGACCCGCTCGAGTCCGAGCTTTTCGACTGCCGGGCCCGCCTTTCTCGAGAGCCACTCGTAATAAGGGGAAAATTTGTTTTTTATCAGCTCCCACTCGCTCTCGGTCATTGCCGTGTTGTGCCCCAGGATCGGCTTTATCACCTGGACATCAAACCGGCCCATGGCCGCGATCCAGGCGGGATTCAACCCCGTCTTCAGCGGCAGCGCTTTCCGGACTTCAACAAGCGCAAGGGGGAACCCCGCCATTTCCTCCAGGGATGGGGAGAGGTCCTTGTTCGCAATGGCGATGTATTCCTCCTCCTGGCGGTTCAAGGCATTCAAGGCCCTCCCGTCGAAAGCCGCGAGCCGGCAGCGGGTAAAATAATCGTCCACCTTGTCTTTAACAGCCGCAAAGGCCGCCGCGGCCCCCGCAGTTCCTTCACCGCACGGAGAGACAGACCGGCTGTTGTCTTCCGCCTCCTTTTGCCATTCCGAATAGGCGGCGGCCTCGGAGAAAAACAGGTCCAGCTTTTCCCGGGAGATGCCGGGCTGCCCGCTCCTGTCCGGGTCCGATCCGACACATTCCATTATATCCGTGATTACTTGCCGTGTCGCCTCGTCTTCCGAGGCATCGGCGGGAATTATCCCGTCGCCGTTGAAGCGCGTCAGAGAAATTATTTTCGCAACGTCCGCAATATCGTCCATGGAGATTTCCGGGGAGTCCGGCTTGCCGAGGTTTGACAGGATGTGCTTTGCGGAATCCAGCAGCTGTTTTCCCTCCGGCGTCTTGTCATTTATGGAAGACAGGGGCAGGACCGGCGCGCCCTTGATCAGGTCGTCCGGGTCCTTCAGCATGGAGCCGGCCCATTTCGCCGCTTCGAGGATTTCCGGCGCGCGGATGCGCCCGTCCCCGTCGCTGTCGATTATTTCCAGTGTCCTGGCGTCAAATTCAACCCCTTTCACCGGACAGCTCAGGGTGCTCCAGAGTTTCTGGTCCAGCCGGTCCAGGTTTATGATGTCCGCTCCCGTTTCCAGGCGGACCTGGTCAAAGCCGCCCGCCCGGAAAAATGTCCACTTATGGCCGGACTTGGAATCGCCTGAGTGTTTGCTTTGCGCCATGGGATGATACCCCTTCCATGTTTAAGGTTTACCCTGAGCTGATTTCTGATAACAATTTTTGCGGCGGGACACAATCGGGAAGTTTGAAGAAGCGCTGTCAAAGCGGAAACCGGTCAAAATAACCAAACAGCAGGGGTTGACCGATTCCGGCCGGCCCCTGCTGTTTGATGAAATTATCAGTTACCATACCTCGGGAAACGCCATGTTGGTGTAAATGTCCTCCAGCCTGTTCTTGTGGCCGCGCTCCATCGATGCGAGCTCTAGAAAAACCTTCTTCTGGGCATCATCCGCGTTCGCATTGGCAAGCTGTGTGTACATCTGCATGGCTTCGAGTTCTTTTTTTATCGCAATCACCAGCCCGTCGATGGGCTTGAGGTCCAGGGTCAGCGCCGGCGTGGCAAGGGAATCGACGACCCGGTAGTCCGCTGCCGGTGCGAAATGAAGTTCATCCGGGGCCTTGGCAAGGAAGCCTTCCAGCGTGCGCTTGTGCTTTGCCTCTTCCGAGGCGAGCTCCCTGAAGAGGGCCTTCAGGTTGGGATCCTTTACTTTCTCAGAGACGCTGTTATAGAACTCAAATGCCGAAACTTCCGCGCCGATCGCCTTGGAAATAATTATTTTGAATTCATCCGGGCTCATTTTCGATCTCCTTTTGTTTGGGATTCCGACATCCAACTCGCTTCACGGAAAAAGTATATGGAAAGCACCCGGCCATGTCAATTACAAACACTTTACAAACGGACGGTCCGCAGAGCGGAAGCGCCGGGCAGGAATGTCCGGCGCTTTTCAGATGTCATTTTTCTAGGCCTGCGGCGCTATCTTTATTTCCACTCTCCTGTTCCTGAGGCGGCCGGCTTCGGTGCTGTTGGCCGCCACGGGCATTGACTCCCCAAAACCCACCGATTCAATGCGGCTCTCCGATACGCCGCGCCGGACAAGCAGCTTTTCTATTGAATCGGCGCGCCGTTTGGACAGGCCCATATTGTATTCATTGGTCCCCACGCTGTCCGTGTGGCCTTCCACCCTTACGAGAGTATTCGGGTATTGGTTCAGGATTGCAGCCACCCTTTTGATTTCCGCCTGGAGCCCCGGCTTGACCACGGTTGAATTGGTATCGAACGTAAAATCGCTTCTGAAGGTTACGGCCAGGAGATTGCCTTCCCTCGATACGGAAGCGGCTTCCGAGGCAGCCAGGGCCTCCCGCATCTGCTTTTCCTGGTTGTCCATCATCTTGCCTATGCCGGCGCCCCCGAGCCCTCCAATCGCCGCGCCTATTGCGGCGCCGATCAGGGTGCTTTTCGTATTGTGGCCGATAGCCTGTCCTGCGACAGCTCCTGCAGCGGCGCCCCCCGCTGTCCCGTATATAGCGCCTTTTTGAGTTTTTGTCTGAGTGTCCGTCGCGCAGGCCGCCAGGAGCAAAACGCACGCGCAAACAGATAAAATTTTCCCGTTCACAGGATTCTCCCTTCTTGTTTTTTTTGTTTGAAATCACGCCGGCGCCGATATCGGCATTGAAGGCCATCGGATGAAGCAGGAGAAAACGAAGCGCAGGACGGAGAATGGAATAACCGGACTAAAAATACATTTGTGCTCTCCTGCACGGTTGAAACCTTTGCAGGAAAGCGCAGAGCTGTGTTCGTTTATCTGATTGAAGGAATGTTGTCAAGCACGGATGGGATTGGGATACCATGGATGGGATGCCGCCGGCAGGGGAAACAGGCGGCAGGACAGATTTTATTTTATAGCCTTTCCCCGGGCATTCTCCAGTATGGCAAGGCAAAGCACAAACCAGGTGAGGCCTGCGAGGAATCCCGCCAAAACATCGCTCAGATAATGCACCTGCAGGTAAACTCTGCTCAGGGCGACAGCGCACGAAATGCAAAATGCAGCTGCAAACGCCAGCAGGCTGACGATTTTGGATCCGGACCTCCTGGAAATAAAATAGGCGGCAGAGAAATAAAAGACCACGGACAAAAAGGCGTGCCCGCTTGGATATGCCCACCCCCACACCTGCACCAGTTCCGTGCCGCCCGGGGGGATGGGCCTGGCCCTCTGGATGGCGTTCTTCAGGACAAGATTGAGAATGCCGCCGCCCGCCATGACTGACGCAACAAACTTCGTCTCTTCCCTTCGCCTTCTATATATCAGCCAGGCTACGGATACAGCCGTTAAGGGCCAGATGAAATAAACTCCGCCCAGTTCGGTGATAAAAATCATCGCGCGCGTCAGGCCGGGGCTCTGGACCAGGCTGGTGTGCTCCAGGACCCATTTGTCCAGGTCGACTATGCTCTCCTGTTCCAGCACCTCGTCGGTAAGCCCGCCCAGGACCAGGCTGAGGATGAGCCCGGCGATCAGGCCCAGAATCAAAGGCTTCCCGGTAATTTTTTTGAAAAAAATGCCTATTCCCTGTACAAATCCGGATAGCAGTCCCAAGTCCATGAGGTCCTTAACAGAAAATTTTGAACAGTATAATAGCGGAGCAAAGGTAATTCCATTCTGATTTTCGAAAACTCAAAACAATCATTCCCGCCGCGCAGGCGGGAATCCGGATTCTTTTACAAAAACTGGACCCCCTGCCTTCGCAGGGGAGGCAAAGAGTTAGGCGGACATCCGCCCCATAGTCATTCCCGCGCAGGCGGGAATCCAGGTCCTTTTATATAACTGGACCCCTGCCTCCGCAGGGGTGACTTTGAATATTTCTCGATTAGCCTGGGAGAACACATAGTCATTCCCGCGCAGGCGGAAATCCAGGTTTTAAAAAATAACGGAAGCCGGGCATGACAAGTTTTCCGCCCTTTCCCGTCCTGCCTGAAATTCCCTTGACATCCCCCGTTATTTCACCTTATTTAAACTCACTTTTTTACCGGATTTTGAGAGGCAAACCTGTCCATGTCTACAGAAATAAATATAGAAGACCTGATCCCGCACCGGGACCGCATGAAACTCCTGGACGAGGTCGTCAAGACCACGAGCGACGAGGCCGTGACCAGGACCACCATTTCGGGCCGATGGCCGCTCGTCAGGGAGGACGGCAACAACGGCCCCTGCGTCGACCCTGTCGTCTTTATCGAAATAGTGGCCCAGACGGCCGCGGTCCAGGTGAGCGCGCGGACACGGCAAAATGCCGCAGACCGGCGCGGATGGATGGTCGGAATAAAGAAAGCCGATTTTTTCACGGACCTCGTCCCCGTCTATACGGTCCTCACGACCAGGGTAAGGTGCCTGCAAAGCATTGATAATTACGATGTCCTCGAGGGTGAGGTCTCGTCCGGGCAGGGCCTCCTGTGCCGCATAGAAATCCAGGTATTCCGCGAATAACTTTGTCCCCCTCTTGAGGGGGCCGGGGGAGGTGATCAAGGCAAAAACCACTCCCTGCACCCCGCCGGCGGCGGACAAATCATGAAAAAATATGCAGCAGAAAAAAGACCTTTCAATCGACCCGGACCGGGTGGCAATGGTCATCCCCGTTTACAACCATGGGGGGGCAATCGCCGGTGTCATCTCACAGGCCCTGAAATTGCCGTGGCAGGTCATTGTCGTCGATGACGGATCGACCGACGGGACGTACGATCTGATTAAAAGCATAGATAACGTCACCGTCCTGCGCCATGCGGCCAACCGGGGAAAAGGGGCTGCGATCCTGACCGGTTTTGCCGCCGCGGCCGCCCGGGCCGATTGGGTGATCACCATTGATGCCGACGGTCAGCACATCCCCGAAGACGCCTGGAACCTGCTGAGGGCCGTCCCGCCGGGCACAAGGCCCATCGTCGTCGGCCGCCGGAAAGGCATGGACCACGACAACGTTCCATGGTCGAGCCGTTTCGGCAGGGGCTTTTCCAATTTCTGGGTGCGGGCCTCCGGGGGGCCTGATATCGAAGATACCCAGAGCGGGTTCCGCCTCTATCCCCTGCCCGAATGCAGGCTGCTCAATGTCAGGGCCCGGCGTTTCCAGTTCGAGGTGGAAATCCTGGCGAGGGCCAGGCGCCGCGGCATCCCCATCATGGAAGTCCCGGTCAGTGTCGTTTACCAGCCCGCGGGGGAGCGCGTCTCGCATTACCGCGGCTTTGTCGATTTCATGCGCAATTCGGCGACCTTCAGCCGCCTGATCTTCGGCAGGATTTTCCGGCTCCCTTTATGAGGAATTAATTTCAATGCGCATCGCCCTTGTCCATCCCGCCGGCTCCAACTGGCTGGCCGGGAAAAAAGACGTGACCGCCACGGCCAACCGGATGGCCCCTTTAGGGCTCCTGTCGATTGCCGCCTACCTGAAACGCGCGGGACATGAGGTTTTCGCACACGACTGCCTCGGCCCGGACGCGCCCCCAGGAATCGAGGAAAATGTCAAAATCGTCCTGGGCGCCGGCCCGGAACTGGTGGGCTTCTCGACGACCACTTCCAGTTTCCTGGACGGACACGACATGGCGCTCGCCCTTAAAGAGGCGAACCCCTCCATAAAGACCGTCTTCGGCGGCGTGCATGTATCGGCGCTGGGCGCGTCCCTGATGGTCGATTTCCCGGCCATTGATTTCATCATTCCCGGCGAAGGCGAAGAAACCCTGGCGGAGCTTGCGTCCGGCAATGACCCGGTATCCATAGCGGGACTGATTTACCGCAACGGGGAAGAGGCCGTCACCAACCCGCCGCGGCCCCGGCTGCTCGATCTGGACACCCTGCCCTTCCCCGATTACGGCGGGCTGCGGGGTTTCCCGCGGGAGTACTCCCTCCCGCTTTTCAGTTACATTAACTCGCCCGGGGCGACAATGAACACGAGCCGCGGCTGTCCCTACCAGTGCTCATATTGCGACCGCTCCGTCTTCAAGCGCTCTTTCCGCTACAACAGCCCTGCATACATTTACGATCATATGTGCCACCTGCGCCGGCGCTTCGGCATCCGCCACCTCAATATTTACGACGACCTGTTCACTCTGAACCGGGAGCGCATCTCCGAGCTGTGCGGGCTTTTAAGTTCGAAGCCGCCGGGAGTCCAATTCAACTGCGCAGTCCGGGTCGGGCACGCCGACGACGGCCTTCTGAAGATGCTCAGGGACGCGGGCTGCCTCATGGTCTCCGTCGGCATCGAGTCGGCCGACCCGTCTCTTCTCGAGCGGCACAAATCGGGGGTAAGCCTTGAAGAAGTGCAGGACACGGTCGCGCGGATCAAGGCCTGCGGCCTGCGCGCGAAGGGGCTCTTCATGATGGGACTGCCGGGCGAGACCGAGGAATCCATCCGCAAGACAAGCGATTTCGTGCTTTCCCTGGGACTCGACGACATGAACATGGCCAAGTTCACGCCCTTCCCCGGCGCCCCCGTCTGGTCCACAATCCGCGAGGAAGGGACCTTTGACGAAGACTGGCGCAAGATGAACTGCCTGAACTTCGTTTTCGTCCCGAAGGGGATCGCCTCCCGGGAAAGGCTCGATTACCTCTACAACCTGCATGTGAAGCGTTTCTATTCAGACCCGCAATGGCGCCGCCGCTTTACCGGGCGGCTCTGGCAGCACCGCTGGAGCCTCTGGCGCCTCCTCCGCCATCTGCCCGCCTTCCTGGGCGCCAGGAGCGATTTCGAGCCGCATGAAAAAGCGGAAAAGAAAATCGAGGTTTGCATAAAGGGATAAAATGGCGCGTTTCGCTTCTCAAACGCAGCAGTTTACCCGCCGTTCCCGCGAAAGCGGACATTCAGGTCTTCTTTTAAATAAACTGGACCCCTGCCTTCGCAGGGGTGACAAAAATTGTATAGTCATTCCCGCGCAGGCGGGAATCCAGGTCCTTTTTTAATAAACCGGACCCCTGCCTTCGCAGGGGTGACTTATAGACTGCAGATATTATGGAAAAATATTTTTACGTCTACATCCTATCCAGCAGGAGAAATGGGACTCTCGATATCGGGGTGACCTCAAATCTTGTAAAAAGGGTATTTGAGCATAAAAATGACCTAGTGGAAGGCTTTACGGAAAAATACGGTGTTCACAATTTAGTATGGTATGAGCAACACGAAAATCCACTGAGTGCAATTGCCAAAGAAAAACAATTAAAGAAGTGGAAGAGAGACTGGAAACTGAGATTAATAGAACAGGACAATCCTGAGTGGAAAGATTTATATCCAAACCTAACATAATTCCCCAAGACTGGACCCCCGCCTTCGCAGGGGTGACTTTAAATATTTCTCGATTAGCCTGGGAGAACACATGGTCATTCCCGCGCAGGCGGGAATCCAGGTCCTTTTATATAACTGGACCCCTGCCTTCGCAGGGGTGACTCATTTTTCGCGGGGATAATTCGGCAGATTGATTCCCCCGGGCGGCGGGCGGTTTCAATCGGCGAGATACAGCAAACCGAGGGAGGCGAGCACGATGAGATGGGCGGCTATTATGCCGTACAGATTCTGATAAAAGAACTCGTTTGCCTTCTGAATATTTTCCAGCCCGCCCAGCAGCCTCCTGAATATTTCCAGCCCCCGGTACTTGTTGTCCGTGAACATGTCTCCCTGGAAGGCGAACATCGGTTTCACGGCGTAAACATGCTCAAGGGGGCGAAAGATGACGTCCGCGACGACACCATCCCATGGTTTGTAGGCAATAGATTCGGCATAATGCCTGTTCAGGGCATATGCATGGGCCAGGCTCTGGTAGCCGACCTTCTGGACCGCAGGCTCAGCAGTTTTCCTGCTGGAGCGGATCAGCGCCCCGAAAAGCAGGACCTGCCATTGCGGGTTTTTCGCGAGGAACCGCGTGCACCTTGCCAGGCGGCCCGCGTCGAAACGGTCGAAGACCACATCATCTTCGAACACGGCGATGCTTCCCGCGCCCGCTTCCAGCCCCCGGCGCAGGCAGGCCATGTGGGATTCATAGATTCCCTGCTCGACATTTAACGGATGCCGCCTGACAATGAGGAACTCGATTTTCCCTTGCAGCCCGACTTTGGCGAACTGGGCCTGGGCGGCCCGTCGCCGGTCTTCACGCTCTTCCAGGGAAATGCAGTAGATTCGGTCGAAGAAGTCCCAACCCGTGGAGGCTGGCCTTGGGGCGGCATTGGCTTTGACAATATCCATGCTCGTCCTTTTCGGAACATTTATTGACGGTATACATAGAAACCCCGCGCCCTGTCAAGATATGCTGGAAAATGACCCCCAATTCGTGTATTGAACCGAAATCTCACGTGAAGGGAAGATTCGCAGCATAGTGCAAATGCACAAATATTTACGGAGGTGGGCCCTGGCGCTGGTCCTGGTTCTGGCCGTAACCGGCCTTTTCATGGCGGGACTGCAGCGCCTCAAACTCGATTCCGATATCCTGTCCTCCCTCCCCCAGAATGATCCCATCCTGGCCGATGCGGGCTATGTCCTGACGAACCACCCCATATACGACCGCGTGGCCGTCGACGTCTCGATACAAGACGGTCCGGCCGCCCTTCTCGAGGAGGGCGCAGCCCTGGTGGAATCCAGGATGCGCGCGAGCGGCCTTTTCAAGGAGGTCGGTTTCCAGAGCGCCGGCAGGCTCATGCCGTCCCTGGTCCGCCATGTGACCGACAGCCTTCCGGTCCTTTTCTCCCGGACGGACCTGGAAGAAGGCGTCAAGCCGCTGCTGGAGCCGGGCAAGATAAAAAAGACACTGGCGGAGCATGCGGCATCCCTGCAGGACCTGGGCGGGATCGGCCAGGCCGCGTGGATTGCCGGCGACCCGCTTAACTTGCGCTACCTTGTCCTTTCCCGCATGGCGTCGCTTGCCCCCTCGAAGGGGGGGCGGATCGAGAACGGCAGGCTGGTTTCGGGGGACGGCAGGCATATCCTGATTGTCGCGGAGCCCGCCTCTTCCGGCATGGACACGCGGTTTGCGAGGAAAATCTCGTCCCTGATGGATGATATTGCGGCCGGTTTGAAGGAAAAGTACAGCGGCCGCGGTTCCTTCGCCCTGACCCCTGTCGGGGCATACAGGGCCGCCCTGGACAACGAGGACAGCGCCAAGAACGATGTCCACAAGGCGATCCTGTTTTCGACAATTGCAATAATAATACTGCTCCTCGTCGCCTTCCCGAGACCCCTGCTCGGCCTGCTGGCGCTCGTGCCGGCCTTTGCGGGGACGATGACGGCCATTTTCGTCTACTCCCTCCTGCACCGCTCCATCTCCCTGATGGCAATCGGCTTCGGCGGGGCGATTGTTTCGTTCACCGTGGACTACGGCCTTGCCTACCTGCTCTTCCTGGACCGGCCCTATGAGACGCGGGGCGCCGAAGCTTCGCGGGAACTCTGGTCGCTCGGGCTTTTGGCCATGCTCACGACCGCCGTGAGCTTCGCTTTCCTCTCGGTGAGCGGGTTTGCCATCCTCATGGAGATCGGGCAGTTTTCGGCGCTGGGAGTGGTATTCACCTATATTTTCGTTCATGCCGTGTTCCCGCTGGTCTTCCCCGTTATGCCTCCCGCAAGGCGCGCCCCGCGGCTGCCGCTCCAGAGATTCATTGACGCGATAGCGTCGGACACCGGCCGGTGGAAACTGTACGCCGCGCTTGCCTTCGGGATAGTCATGCTCTTCTTTGCGAAACCGGATTTCCGCGTGGACCTCAACGCCATGAACACCATGAGCCGCGAGACGCAGAGGGCCGACCAGACGGTCCGCGGCGTCTGGGGCGACCTCCTGAGCAAGGTCTATGTAATGGTTGAAGGGCGCGACGGGGCCGACTTCCAGCGCAAATGCGACGACGCGGCCGCGATGCTTGACAGGGAAAAGGCGGCCGGCAGGGTCTCGCAATACTTTTCCGCGTCCACGGTGTTCCCCGGAAACAGCCTGTCCGACAGCAACGCTGCGGCCTGGCGCGATTTCTGGACGCCCGGGCGCATTGCAGAGTTCAAAAGAAACCTTGATGAAGCGGGACGGACGCTGGGTTTCTCAGCGCAGGCCTTTGACCCCTTTCTGAAATCGCTTGCAAGCCCGATTGCGGGCGGCGCTCCCATTCCCGAAGAGTATGCGCCCCTGCTCGGGTTGAAGTCTTCAAGCCGGGGCTGGACGCAGGTCATATCCCTCGCCCCCGGTCCTTCGTACGACGGGGCCGATTTCTACAAGCGCGTTACCGCCTCGGGTATTGCCAGG
>JBDKTK010000370.1:0-3731 GCA_039680225.1 Syntrophaceae bacterium | reverse complement strand
CAGCAATCCTTAATCCTTCGGAAGGCATGAACTTACCTTTATTTCTTTTGTTAAATCAGTGGGATTCGAGTTGACATTAGGGAAAATAGATTTCAGAATTCCGGCAGAAAATAGATTCATATCCCTTTTTTCAACGACCATGATTCTCAGACATTCAAAAAAAGGGCCGCTGTGGACAGACATGTCTTCTCTTTGGCCGTCATTGCAATCCTCGCCGTTTTCTTATTTGACCTTTTTATCCCTGCCGATCTGGCTATCTGGCTCCTTTACGCAATCCCGATCCTGCTCGCGTCAAGAAAGATAGGGACCCGTAAGATCCTCTTTCTGACCTGCCTGTGCACCTTCATGGTGTTCGCAGGGTTCTACTATTTTTTCCCGGTCCCAGAGCCGGAGATAGCCCTTTTGAACCGCCTGCTCGGGGTCGGTGTATTCTGGATAATAGTATTTCTCGATCTGGAACTGAACAGGGCGCTGGAGCAGGTCCGGCATTCCCGGGACAATCTGGAACTGAAGGTCGACGAACGCACAGCGGACCTGCGCAGGACGGACGAACTTTTCCGCATGGCGGCTAATGCCGCCGGGGCCATGATTTACTGGCTGGATGTGAAAAACCGTCTGATTACAGCGATTCACGGCATGCCGGAACTTCTGGGCTATCAGCCGGCCGAAGTTCCGGTCTCTTACGACTGGTGGCAGCAGCAGATCCATCCTGACGATTATCCCGCTTACCGCAAAGAAGTGGATGATACCCTTGCCGCGGGAGAAATCAGCCATTCATTCGAATACCGCATCCGGCACAAGGACGGCAGATACATTTACATCCGGAACACGATCAGGTTCATCCGGGATGAGCAGGGCAGCCTGACTTACCTTGTGGGAACGATCCTGGATGTGACCAGGGTAAAGGAATACATGGCCCGTCTGGAAGCCCTGAACCGGGACCTGGAAAGTTTCAGTTATTCCATTTCCCACGATTTGCGCGCCCCCTTAAGATTTATTCACGGATTCACCCGGATGGTCCTGGAGGACCATGGCGAAGCTCTTGGCGAGGAGGGCCGGAAAAAGCTGAAAATGATCGAGGACAACGTGGACAGGATGGACCAGCTTGTCCTGGGGATCCTCGCATTATCGAGAGCTGAACGCACGGAGATCCAAAACGTCGACCTGGATATGAGAGCCATTGTCATGAAAATTATCGATGAGCTTCAGGCAACTCTCCCGAAGAGGCGCCCGGAGGTGATCGTCCGCGATTTGCCGGACGCCAGGGGCGATCCGGTCCTTATACGGCAGGTTTTTGTTAATCTCCTCTCCAATGCTTTTAAATTCACCGGCGGAAAGGAACACCCGAAAATTGAAATCGGCGCTTCCGCAAAGACCGGTGAAAATGAGTATTACGTCAGGGACAATGGCGCCGGTTTCGATATGCGGAACGCGGGCCGCCTGTTCGGCTTGTTCCAGCGGCTGCATGGCGAAGCGCAGTTTGAAGGGACCGGGATCGGCCTTGCCATTGTCAAAAAGATTATCACCAGGCACGGCGGACGGGTCCGGGCGGAGGGCGCCGCGGATCAGGGGGCAACCTTTTATTTCATCCTTCCGGTTTCATCGACAGCAGGCGATGACCCGGGACCGGGCAGTATGCAATTGTAAATTCCAGCCGGCCGGGGGCGGCATAAAAAAACTGCATGCTATCCCGCACAGATCCCGTATGCGGGCAGGATGTCGCGCAGCACCGTGAAATGGTGAAGTTGGAGGGCATCGTGGAAGAGTTTCCAGTTGCTGGACAGGAAGCCGCCTTTGTATTCGTAAACGCCCTGTTCTTCGTCAAACATGCCAAGCGCCTGGTCCTGCCACGCGTCCTCGTCATAAGAGATTCTCTCCGGACCGAAGCTGAAGAGCCCCTTCCTTACGGCTTCTATCCATTCCGAATGGCGCCGGCCTGCTTCCTTTTGAGTCAATGTCTCGAACAGGTTCCGGACCACTGCCATATCGCCCGCGCCGATTCCCGAAACAACCACGCCGGGGTCCCTGCCCTTCCTGTATTCCTGCATGGCCCTGCACATGAAATCCGCCGCTTCGCAAAACAGGTCGGTATTATTGCGTTCAACCGGATGCCCCCATCCGTTGCGGTATTCCCATTGCAGGAACGGCAGGTCCGGGAAGACCTGCGCGCAGGCGTGCCCCAGCGGCATTATCGAGTTGTCCATGATGTCGCAGAGGAATTCCTGGAGATCGCCGATCACCTCGCGGCTGCCGGTCTCCCGCGCGTTGTCAATCCTGTTTATATCGTCTATAACTCCCGCGAAACCCTGGTGCGCCCAGGTATCGGCATACACATGCAAGGTAACCCCAAGCCGGTGAAGGCTGTATGGCTTGTTATTGTCCTGTATGGCTGCGGAAAGCATGCTCCGGGCAACGGGGCTGTTGCCAGTGCACACGAACTTTATAATGAAATCGCCGACCGGGCTCTGCCCCTGCCCCATTCCACAGTTCCCGGGAAGGAAATGGAAAGGCACCCAGACAAGCTGGTTATTGATTTCGTCGAGGTTCCTCAAGTCCACGATCTTATGGGCCGAGCTTATCCGCTGATAATGGGCGTCATTGCTGAACCGGATGCAGGAGGAGTCGGCGGCGTCGTCGACGTATTGCGCGCTGTAAGCGATTATGTCGGCCTCAGTGTGATTGAACCCGGCAAGCCGCGCCGCGACATAGGAAACAGCGTGGTGGAAATCGATCTGCATCTCGATTCCTTCTTTTCCGCTTGAGTTTTCCTGGTCCTGAATTATATATTTGCAGCGGCCCCGGGGCCGGAACAGCTTGGGACGGGGTAATCAGACAAGCAACACGATGCGCGATCTTTTATCAAACGATCAAAAAAATCAATATTATTTTTCGGGGTGGGCGGCCTGTGGACAGTTTGATTAAATTTTGCCCCATTATGAATGGGGACGAGTTTGCGGCGGCGGAACTGATTTACCGGACATTCCGGAACGAGATAGCCCCGTCTGCCTCGCGCGAGGGAGTCAGCAACTTTTATGAGTACATTCAGCCGGATTCCATCCTGGACAGGCTGGAGTCAAACTATTTCATGAAAATCGCCGTCCTGATTGACAAGGTCCTCGGGGTGATCGAAATCAGGGATTGCTCCCACATCTCGATGCTTGTTGTGGACGATGCGTGCCGGGGCAGGGGAATAGCCCGGGAGCTGGTGCGCACAGCCGTAATTTTCTGCCGCAAGAAAGATCCCGGCCTGCAGGCAATCACGGCCAACTCGCTGCCCGGTTCGGTCCCGGTCTATGAAAGGCTGGGATTCATCAAGACGGGTCCCGAGCAGGAAAAGAACGGCCTGCGCCTGGTCCCGATGAGTCTCGACATCTCAAATCTGAAATCTCAAATCTGAAATCCTTCAGTCCGCCCGCAGGTTTCCAATCAGATATTTTTTGAATTCGTCGTAAACAGGCGCCATCGGAATGGCCTCCCCGCTCCTGTCTGCAATGCCTGTCATGCTGGGGGGCGGCTCCGGCGAGAATCCCAGCAGTTCGATTATCTGCTCCGGGAACTTGGCGGGATGGGCCGTCTCCAGGGACACGCACAAGGGGGCGCGGCCCGGCAGCTTTTCAAGCCAGGTCTCCAGCCCTTTCCAGGCCACGGCCCCATGGGGCTCCAGCACGACCCCGAACCTGTCATAGACGCTTACTATGGTGTCGCGGGTCTGACTGTCGGTAACACTCACG
>JBDKTK010000369.1:0-4082 GCA_039680225.1 Syntrophaceae bacterium | reverse complement strand
CGGCATCGCGGTAAGTGTAATTCCTGGCGTTATTCGGGTTGAGGGCAATGGCCCTGTCGAGGTCCGTCACGGCCCTGTCGTACCTTCCCAGGCTGCCGTATGCGGCCCCGCGATAGCTGTACACCTTCGGGTCATTGGGCCTTATTATGATGACCCGGTCGTAGGCCTTCACCGCTTCCGTGTAATTGCCCCGGTAGGCATAGGACTGCCCTTTTTCATACCAGTCGGTGGCAGCCAGCCTGTTGACGGCGTCGACATACTGTTTCTGTTTTTCCTGGTCCGCGCTCACATCCGCCAGCTGTTTCTTCAGATCGTCGATTTCCTTCAGGGCCTGGGCAGCTTCCTGCCTCGACTCTTCCAGGTCTTTCGCCAGCTGCTGGTCGTTTTTGAGCTTGTTGATGGATGAGTTGACCTCGTCGGGGTCCGCGTTCATCTTCGCCTTGAGCCAGTACTCCTTGCCGTTCCAGTTCTCGTCTATAACAGTGGTTTGCACGACCCCGGCGCTCAGGGCGGTGACCTTGTCCTTTTCGACCTGGTTGTTCTTGACCACGGTCACGCTCTCGACATAGGTCCCCAGTTCTTCGAGCAGCGATCTCTTGACCTGTTCGAGGGCAATCGCCCGGCAGGAGATCCTGTTGTCCACATCGGTTGCATAATAGGTGTAGTCGCGGATGAAAGTCTTCATCTCCGCAGTCGCCGGATACGCGGCAAAGACCAGATACAGGGCTGCCGCAACGAGCAGCGCCCCCCGTTTAATCCCGGCATTGAGCCTTTTCCTTAGTTCTTTTAAGCGCAATGAACCCATGAAAATGAGAAATTCCCCGATTGATTCAGACTTTAAAGGTGCTAATGCTTACCGCAATGGGCAGCCCTGGCATACGCACTACCCCCTCACCGGCGGACACGTCACCGCATTGGGTATGCCAGGGTTTTTCATTTTCAGAAAAGCAGACCGGGGTCAAGCCGAAAATGAATTCCCGGTAATTTTTTTATTGGGGAAAATAATTAAGGGTTAATACAAAAAGGTCTCAAACCGAGACCTTTTTGCATTATATAGGGCAGAATTACCCGCAATGGGGAAAGGTAATTATTTGCGTTTATGCCTGCTTAATTTAAGCCGCTTGCGGTATTTATGCTTGGCCATTTTTTTGCGGCGCTTCTTTACGACACTTCCCATAAGTACGACTCCCGGTAAATTGAAATAATTGCACTGCCAAAACGGAAACATGATTGTTTAACAGTTATTTTGTAAAGATGCAATAAGGAACTGAACAAAATTCCCGTAAAAATTGAAATGCGCCGAACAGGTATGCTCCCGGCCAAAATTCCCGGCCAAAAGCTCTCGAACTGCCATGAAAAGTATGCTACTTAACCGCGCAACTATTTATGGAGGGCTTGGGAATGAAACGGGCAAAAATCAGTGTGATCGGGTCCGGCAACATAGGGGCGACAACTGCATACCTATGCGCGCTGAAAGGACTGGGAGACGTGGTCCTGCTTGATATCATCGAGGGAATCCCCGAGGGCAAGGGCCTGGACATATTCGAATCACTGCCGGTGGAGGGGATTGACTGCCGGGTTGCGGGGACCAACAGCTACGCGGATACCGAGGGCTCCGACGTCGTCGTCATAACCGCCGGGGTCGCCCGCAAGCCGGGAATGTCCCGCGACGACCTGATCCATATCAACAAGACAATAATCACCGACATCACCGGGCAGGTGATGACATATTCGCCCGACTGCATTCTCATCGTCGTCACGAACCCCCTCGACGTCATGGTGACCCTTGCCCACCGGCTGAGCGGCCTGCCCGGGCATAAAGTGATCGGAATGGCGGGCGTCCTCGATTCGGCCCGCTTCCGCTGTTTCATTGCCGACGAGCTGGGGGTCTCTGTGGAGAGCGTCTCCGCGCTGGTCCTCGGTGGACACGGCGACACGATGGTGCCCATGGTGAGGCTCGCCAATGTGGGGGGCATCCCCCTCGAAACCCTGATCTCCGCGGAGCGCCTGGAGGCGATAGTCAGGCGCACCAGGGACGGGGGCGCCGAAATCGTGAATTACCTGAAAACCGGGTCGGCTTACTATGCCCCGGCCTCTTCAATAGTGGAAATGGTGGAAGCGATCGTGAAGGACAGGAAAAAAGTGCTCCCCTGCGCAGCTTACCTCCAGGGCGAGTACGGCGTCAAAGACCTGTTCATCGGGGTGCCTGTCAAACTGGGGGCCGGCGGGGTCGAGGAGATTTACGAAATCTCCCTGAACAAAAAAGAGAAGGAAGCATTCACAAAGACTGTTGAGCAGGTCCGCGCGCTGGTAAAAAAGGTTTAAGGCGATTTCTCCAGCACGGTGTCCCTCTTCCAGTTGGCGTCGTCCCTTTCCGGGTAATCGATATTGTAGTGCAGGCCGCGGCTTTCCTTTCTGAGCCTGGCGCACCGGATTATCAGTGTCGCCACTGTCGCGATATTCCTCAATTCCAGCAGGTCGCGGGTGATGATGAAGTTCCGGTAATACTCGTCGATCTCCTGCCGGATCAGGTCTATCCTCCGCTTGGCGCGCTCCAGTCTCTTGTCGGAGCGGACTATCCCCACATAATTTGACATACCCCGGCGGATCTCGTCCCAGTTATGGGTTACTACGATGGATTCGTCGCTCTGCGTCGCGCCCCGCGGGTCCCAGGCGGGTATGGCCGTTCCATCATGCCCGAACTCAGGCAGGACCTCCCTGATCTTCAAAAACGTCCGGTGGGCGAAAATTATGCTTTCCAGGAGCGAATTGCTGGCGAGCCGGTTTGCGCCGTGGAGCCCGGTGCAGGCGACCTCCCCGCAGGCGAACAGGCCCCTGATGTTGGTCTGGCCGCAGCTGTCCACCTGAACGCCGCCGCACATGAAATGGGCCGCAGGCACAACAGGGATGGGCTCGCGCGTGATGTCGATCCCGAACTCCAGGCATTTCCTGAATATATTGGGGAACCTCGTTTTTATGAACTGCTTTTCGCGGTGAGTGATATCGAGCAGGACGTATTCGTCGCCCGATTTTTTCAGTTCGTTGTCTATCGCCCTGGCAACAACATCCCGGGGCGCGAGGCTCTTCATGGGATGGTATCTTTCCATGAACGCCTCCCCGCTCTTCAGGCGCAGGATGCCTCCTTCGCCCCTCACGGCCTCGCTGATGAGAAAGGACTTGGCGTCGGGATGATAAAGGCAGGTCGGGTGGAACTGCATGAATTCAAGGTTGGCGACCCTGGCGCCCGCCCTGTATGCTATTGCGATCCCGTCGCCGGTGGCGATATCGGGATTGGATGTTACCAGATAAACTTTGCCGGCCCCGCCCGTCGCCAGGGCAGTGAATTTCGCCCGGAAAGTGTGGACGTCGCCGTTGCGCGGCTCCAGGATATAAGCCCCGAGGCACTGCTCCGGCAATTGTCCTCCCGTTAATTTTGACCTGGTGATCAGTTCGACTGCCATGCAGTTTTCATAGATATGGATGTTTGGCGACATGGCCGCCTTTTTCAGCAGCGCCTGCTCTATTTCGCGCCCCGTGAGGTCCTTGGCGTGCAGGACCCGGCGTGCGGAATGGCCCCCCTCGCGGCCGAGGTCGAAACCCGATTCCGTGCGGCTGAATTCAACCCCCCATTTTATCAGCTCGCGGACCCGGTCCGGGCCCTCGCTCACGACAAAGCGCACCACGTCCTCATGGCAGATCCCGGCGCCGCACACCAGCGTGTCTTTAACATGATCTTCAAAACTGTCGAGGGGGTCCATTACCGTGGCTATCCCGCCCTGGGCGTAGTTGGTGTTCGATTCGATGGCCTCTTTCTTGGTGACGACGGCCACGGTGCCCAGTTCGGCCAGTTTGATGGCCAGAGTGAGTCCGGCTATGCCGCTGCCGAGAATCAGAAAATCAGTCCTTATTTCCATTATCGCTTGAAACCCTTTCGTACAGGTCATTTCCCCTGGTATCATTTATAACAACAACCGGAAAGTCCTCGACTTCCAGCTCGCGGATCGCCTCGGGCCCGAGGTCTTCATATGCTATGACCCTGGCGCTTTTTATCCTTTTTGACAGCAGCGCCCCCGCTCCCCCGG
>JBDKTK010000368.1:0-9950 GCA_039680225.1 Syntrophaceae bacterium | reverse complement strand
GAAGGGGGTCCGGCTGCAAAAGTAACACTGCTCAAGAGAATGAGAGACAAAAGGGCCACTGAAAGTCGAGTCATAAATCAGCTCCGAGGGGGCGTCCAGATGCAGATGATGGATTTTTTATAGCTTGTTTGGTAAGATTTAGCAACGGCTTATTCAAAAGGCCGGGATTGCGATTTCAGGAACTGATGTAAGAATTTTGCCGCTTTTGTGTCACCGCTCGGCAGAGCAGCAGGCTTTCAACCCGGTCATTGAACTAGCGAAATGACCGTGCCGTTTAAGCCCGTGACGCTCGTTTCGTCAGGCTCAGCGAGCGATGTCGGTTACATCCCCAGGTAGGCTTTGCGGACTTCGGGGGAGTCGAGCAGTTCGCGGGCGGCGCCGGACTGGACTATCCTGCCGCTCTGGATCACGTATCCGCGATGCGCGATTTCCAGGGCCTCCTGGACCATCTGTTCCACGAGGAGGACGGTTGTCCCGACACGGTTGATGGCGATGACTGTCTCCATCATCTTTTCCACCATGCTGGGCATGAGGCCGAGGGACATTTCATCGAGCATGAGGAGCTTCGGCTTGGACATGAGGCCGCGCGCAATGGCGAGCATCTGCTGCTCTCCGCCGCTCAGGGTCTCGGCGACCTGCCTGGCGCGCTCGCGCAGGACGGGGAAGATCCCCAGCATTTCTTCGAGGCGGCGCTTTGTTTCGGTTTTCGAATTCTCGGCGTAGGCCCCGAGGGCTAGGTTTTTCTCTACCGACAGCTTGGCGAATATCCGCCGCCCTTCCGGCACGTAGCTGATCCCGAGCTTCACGGTCCTGTTGGCGGGCATTTTAGAAATATCGCTGCCTTCAAACAGGACCTTGCCTTTCAGCGGGTGGGAGAGGCCGCAGATCGTGCGCATGATTGTTGTCTTCCCCGCGCCGTTCGCGCCGACGATGGCGACGAGTTCTCCCGGCATGACTTCGAGCGAAGCGTCGAAAACGACCGGCACGTCGTCGTAGCCGGAGTCGATATTGAGGACTTTCAGGATCGGATTATTCGGTTCCGTCATGATGCGCCGCCCTTTTGCTTTTCTTTGAACCGCTGGCTGTACTTCGAACCGAGATAGGCCTCGATCACGCGCTCGTCGTTGACGATGCGGCCGGGGGCGTCTTCGGCGATCTTGAGCCCGCTTTCGAGCACCACGACCTTGTCGGCGATCGGCATGATCGCCTCCATGACGTGCTCGACGATCATCATCGTGATGCCGCTTTCGCGCAGCCGCAGGATGACGTCCACCGCCGCCTTCACCTCCGTGTGGGTCAGCCCCGCCATGACCTCGTCGAGCATCAGCAGCTTGGGGCTTGTCGCCAGCGCCCTTGCCATTTCAAGGCGCTTCTTCCCGGCAATGGGCAGGTCCCCGGCCTGCTTTTCTTTCAGCGGTTCCAGGTCGCACAGGCGGATGCACTCGGCCGCCTTCTCGAAAGCGGCGCGGTTGTCCTTCGACTTGAGGAACGCGCCGATGAGGACATTGTCGAAGACCGTCATTTCCTTGAGGGGGCGCACGACCTGGAAGGTGCGCACCGCTCCCCGGCGGGCGATCCTGTACGGCGCAAGCCCGGTTATATCCGCGCCGTCAAAGTCAATGCGGCCGCTGAACGGCTTGTAGAGGCCGGAAATGCAGTTGAACAGGGTCGTCTTCCCGGCGCCATTGGGGCCGATCAACCCGACGATCGATCCGGCCTCCACGGTGAAGCTGACCCTGTCGTTGGCGATGAGTTCGCCGAATTTCATTGTAACGTCTGTAAGTTCAAGGAGCGCCAACGTCAGCACCTCCTTTGCGCTTCGAGAGCCGCTTGCGGATGCCGCGATAAATGCCCATCATTCCCGCAGGCTGCTTGACGACCATCACAATGATCAGCAGTCCGAAAATGATCAGGTCCACGCCTCCTCCCAGGCCTCCCCAGAACGCGCGGGTGTATTCCTGCAACGGGATCAACACCGCCGCGCCGGCGAGCGGTCCCATGAGAGTCCCGGCGCCGCCCATTATAGTAATCAGCACGAACTTCATCGAAGCGTCAAGCGACATGACCATCGGCGGGTCGACCCGCAGGTTGTACTGCACGAAGAACGCCCCGCACAGGGCCGCCATGGCGGCCGAGACGGCCATGGCCGTGAGCTTCACTGCCGAGCTGTTGACGCCGAGCGATTCGGCGGTCTCCTGCCCTTCCCTGACCGCCCTCATGTAGTACCCGAACTTGTGCCCCTCGAGCCACCGCACCAGGCCGAAGATGATCACGAACATGGCCAGAGCGCAGTAGTAGTAACCCGTCTTGGATTCCCACATGATGTTCTTGAGCCCCTCTTCGATGATCGGGTAGTCGAGCCCGAGGGCGCCGCCCACCCAGTCCCAGACCATGAAGACGCGGTTGAAGATCTCGACGATTGCAAATGTGGCGATGGCAAAATAGTGTCCGCTCAGCTTGAAACACGGATAGCTGATGAGAACGGCAACCCCGGCCGCCGCCACCATCCCGATCAGAATGCCGGGCCACGGCACGATGCCGTAGGTGACCACCGCCATCCCCGCACCGTATGCGCCGATCCCGAAAAAGACCGAATGGCCGAACGACACCTGGCCGCAATAGCCGCCGATGATGTTCCAGGCCTGCGCCATGCTGGCATACAGCAGGATGAGAATGAAGACATGCATGCGGAAGGAATTGTCGGCCACGCCGGGTATGAGCGGCAGCACGCCCAGGGCCGCCAGGAACAGGAGCCCCGCGATGTCTTTACCGCTCAGAGATTTTTTGACCGGGTCTACCAACCGAAAATTCCCTTCCTTCTGAAAAATACGACCGCCAGGTAGAGGCCGAAAACTGCAACGTATTTAAACACAGGCGCGATGTAGAACCCTGCAAAGGACTCCACGATGCCGACTAGCAGGCCCGCGAACAGCGCGCCGGGGATGCTCCCGAACCCGCCCATGGCCACGCAGATGAATGCAATGAGCCCGAACAGCGAGCCGACCTCGGGGTGCACCGCCAGATATGACGGCATGATCCCGCCGGCCATCCCCACGCAGGCCCCGCCGATACCGAAGATCATGATGTAGATGCGCTCAGTGTTGATCCCCATGAGTTCCGCCGCGTCTTTGTCCATGGCGGTGGCCTGCTCGGCCCATCCGAAACGGGTGGAATTGATCAGTGCATAGACGAGCCCGATCACGACGAGCGCCAGTATCCCGGCCGCCAGCTGCGGCAGCGGGAAGATAACCCCGCCGATCTGGAAGGTCTTGTCCCCCAGCCATGTATCGGAGAGGATGAGGAAGTTCGGGGAGAAGCGGTTCAGGCAGAAATTCTTGATGAACATCGCCAGCCCGAAGGTGGCGAGCAGGGCCGCCAGGGGCGGTTTGCCGATCGTATACTTGATGATCAGCCTGTAGGTCAGCGCCCCGATGATGAAGATGAAAATGCCGGCGGCGAGCACCGAAACAAGGGGATCGATATTGGCAAGAAAGCCCAGCCAGTAGCTCACGTACATGGCGACCATCAGGAATTCGCCGTGGGCGAAATTGATGATGTCCATGACGCCCCAGATGAGGCAGAGCCCCGCGGCCACGAGCGCGTAAACCAGGCCGCTCAAGATTCCGTCGATCAGGACCTGAAAAAAAGTTTCCATCTTATCTGCACAAACAGGAGCCTTTGGGGGCCGGGAATCGGGCCCCCAAAGGCTTTATCTAATCCGGTCACTGAGCCTGTCGAAGTGACCGCTCAATATCTACCTCTTGTCCCAGGACTTCATCGGGAATACGATCTTTGCCTTTTTATCGGCCATCTCGGTCGGATAAATCCGCTTGTATTCGCCGTTCTGAAGCTGTGTCACGATGCTGAATGCCTTTGCATTCTGTCCGCCTTTGGCGAAGGCGACTTTTCCGCCCAGGGAGAGCGGGGAATCAAAAGTGGTGTCGTGAAGCACTTTGGCAACCTTGTCGGCATCGAGGCTTCCGGCCTTCTCTATGGCCTGGGCCAGGACCAGCATGGCCACGGCTTCCTGGATGCTGTCGCCGTCGAAAGGCACTCCGTTGGTCTTGGACTTGAATATCTTCTCAACCGCGGCAACCGCCGGCATGAGGCTCGCGAACTGCGGAGAGTAAGCCGTGGAGCCCATGAAGAAATTGGCGTCTTTGCCGAGCTGCTTGGCAATGACCGGGTCCTGGTAGCCGGAGCAGTAATTGATCGCTATCTTGGGCTGCCAGTTGGCCTGCTTCATTGTCTTTACCATGAGCGAGTAATCGGCGCCGAGCACTGCGCCGAACATGGCGTCGGGGTTGCCCTTTTTGAGCGTCTGGATTTCACTGTTAAGGTTGGTGGCGCCCGGGGTGAAGGGTACGTCCGCTACAACCTTGAAGCCTCCCGCGGCTGCGGCGCTCTTGGCCTCGCCGGCGGCGTGCTTTCCGAACACGCTGTTTTCGTAAATGATGCCGATCGTCCTGATGTTGGCTTTATTCTTTTTATTGAGCCATTTCAAAACATCCACGAATTCCACCGACTCTGTGGCGTCGGTCGGGGCAAGGCGGAAGAAATATTTCAGGTCGCGCTGGGTCAAGGCCGCTGAACTGGAAGCGCCGCACATGAAGATCTTCTTCGCGCGCTCGGCTACGAGGCTCGCAGGCATGCTGACCGAACTGTTATAGGAACCGATGATCGCCCATACGCCTTCCTGGTTGAAGAGCCTTTCGGCTTCGGCTTTGCCGATGTCCGGCTTGCCCTGGCTGTCAGCGTGGACGAGCTGTATTTTGTAACCGTTCAGGATGCCCGCCTGTTTCGCCAGCGGGACCTTGATCTCGGGATGCTTGTTATTGATAATCTCAACCGCGGTCTGGACCGCCGCCTGGCAGCGCTGGCCTGCTGTTGCAACCGGGCCCGTAAGAGGGAAAAGGGTGCCGATCTTGATTACCTTTTCGGCAGCTGTAACCGGTCCTGCGCCGGGTCCGATCACCAGGCACAATGCGGCCAGGATCATGAGGCCACTGAACAATTTAAACGAACGGTGAGTCATAGGTGGTTACCTCCTTTGGGTGGATTCGAAGGGAGTATCTGAAAATAGTTTGTCTGTCAATGAAAACATGCTTGCTTATGTGTTGCTCAGCGGACCCTTTTTATAAATGGGGGAGCGAGGATCAAACACTTCATTGACTTTGCATGCGTTTGTTTTTAGAATCCCGCCAGTTTCGTTTCCCAATCAAATATCAATCTATTTTCAAACAGTTTCATTGTTTTATTAAAATATATCTCTGTTCAATTTCAGACTCTGCCGTTTCTCTTTGGCGCGGGTTGCAGGTAAATGTCGAAGAAGCAGATTATCGGATTGTGCCTCAGCGTTTTTCTGGGTATGGGTGTGGCGATTATTTCGCCGCCTGCGGATTTGACCCCGCAGGCGATGCGCGGACTCGGGGTCCTCGTGTGGGCGGTTGTCTGCTGGATATTCGGCGTCGCCCCGGACTATGTGGTTGCGATTGCAATGTGCACGCTGTGGGCGCTGTTCCGCTGCGTTCCCTTCAAAACTGCTTTCGCAACTTTTTCCGATACGACCTGGTGGCTCCTCATCGGCGCAATGGGCCTGGGCATTGCGGTATCGAAAAGCGGGCTGCTCAAGCGGATATCCCTGAGGATAATGCAGATCTTCCCCGCAACCTTCAACGGACAGGTGCTGGCAATGATCAGCGCGGGAATCTTCGTTGCGCCCCTTGTGCCGAGCACGACAGTCAAGGCGGCCATCGTGGCGCCGATCAGCATGGGGATCAGCGACGCCATGGGCTATAAAAGGAAAAGCCCCGGAGCGGGGGGCCTCTTCGGCGCGATGTACACCGGGTTTGTCCTGACCGGCCCGATGTTCATCAGCGCATCGTTTGTCGGCTACATGATGCGCGGACTGCTGCCCCGGGAATGCCAGGACCAGTTCACCTGGACCGCGTGGGCCGTTGCGGGCCTTGCCTGGTCGGCAATTGTGCTCGCCCTGATGTATGCGGCCATCCGCTTCCTGTATGCGCCGGAAGAGAAGGAATCCATCCCGCCCGGTTATGCGGCAGCCCGCCTTGCGGAGCTTGGCCCCGCGGGCCGCAGTGAGAAAATGACTGCCGCTGTCCTTGCGACTGCAATCATCCTCTGGGTCGCAGAGCCGCTGCACGGCATCAATGCAACTTTGATCGCTCTCCTGGGGATTGTCGCCCTCCTGGCGGGAAATGTTTTCGACCGGCAGGATTTCCGTTCGGGCATGGGCTGGGACAACGTGATCTTCATTGGCTGCATAATCAACCTGGGCGCTGTCCTGCCCGTGTTGAAAATCGACCAATGGATTGCCCGGTCTGCGGGCCCCATAATAGGGCCGCTGATCTCCAATATGTATCTCTTCATCGTCGTCCTGTGCCTCGCAATCTTTGTCGTCCGCTTTCTGCTCGTTTCCTTCACTGCGACTACGGCAATTTTCACCGTGCTGCTTGTCCCGTTCGCACAGCAGTCGGGCGTCAATCCCTGGATAACCGGTTTTCTCGTCTTTGCGGCCACCCAGGTCTGGTACGTCCTGTATCAGAACTCCACGTTCCTCACCGCCTATTACGCCGTCGACGGGGAAATGGTCACCCACAGGCAGATGGTCCCCCTTTCCTTCGCTTACTCCGCAATCTGCATCCTGGCAGCGCTGCTGAGTATCCCTTTCTGGAAATACCTTGGGCTGATTCCATAACCTGCTCTCCACTCTTTGACCTGGGAGAGGGTTGGGGTGAGGGGCAAGAAAAGGGGGAGTGTTATATTTCTTGACTTGGTCAGGCTTTTCCTTAATTTTGATTCCACCAAAATAAAGAGTGGAGGAATTAAATGAAAATCCTGGGAATCAATTCCAGCCCGAAGGGCGGCCAGAGCCAGACGCTCGCGCTGGTCAAGGCTGTTCTCGACGGCGCTGAATCAAAGGGTTGCAAAACAGAGCTGGTGGATATCTGCAAGCTGAAAATAGAATACTGCAATGCCTGCAATGTTTGCTTCAAGACAGGCAAATGCGTGAAGAAGGACGGTTTCCAGGCCCTCTATAAAAAGATTCTCGCCGCCGACGGCCTGGTGATCGGCTCGCCTAATTATTTCATGTCGGTGACGGCCCAGCTGAAGACCGTTATCGACCGCATGGCCGACGCGATCCACTGCCAGCTGCTGGAAGGCAAGTACGGGGTCAGCGTGGCCACGGCGGGCGGCCTCGGCCAGGACAGGCTGATAACCGATTACCTGAACACCGTCATCCTCAATTTCGGCGCGTTTGTCACCGGCAGCGCCGGGGTATCCATAAGGGCGGGGGCCAGAAGCTTCGAAACCGCCGGGAAGAAGGCATTCCGGCTCGGAGAGGCGCTGGCCCGGGATATCGGTTCCGGCAGGATTTACAAGGCCCAGTCGAGGGCGCACCAGGAAAACAGGGTTTACTTCCGGGACCTCGTGAAAATGCACAAGGATGACTGGGGCAGCGAATATAAATACTGGGAAAAGAAGGGCTGGAAATAAATCAGGTGCGGTATCCCCGCAATTGCGCGTAAAACCTGAGGGGCAGCACGAGGACGAAGAAAGGCACTATGTAAATGGCTGCCACGAGGGCCTCGACGGCGCCGAAAAACGCCGAGGCAAATACGATAACCAGTACGTTATTCATATTGCCGATCATGACCGCGCCGGCAAGCTGATTGTCCACCGTGCTTTTCCAGAAAAAGAGGATGCCGGCCGCGCAGCAGATCGCCATCAAAACAAATGCGACAGCGGTGCACATTAATATTTCCGCAGGCTCCGTCCTGAAGAGGCCGGCATACTTGCTGAAAACCCCCAGGTTGATGACGGCAAACAGCACGAGCGATACGGGATACCGTACCCTCCCTATGCCCACCAGCAGCTTCGGGGCAATCAACCTCAGGGCTTCCACCGCCAGGATCGGGACGAATATTACTGTGACAAGCAGGCGGACCATGGCCGGAAGGGATATCTCTCCGTATCCCGCATCCAGGACGTCAATGAGAAAAGGCAGGGAGAACGGGACCAGCGCCGAAGTGATCACGACGACCACCAGGACCAGGGCGCTGTTTCCCCTCACCAGGTTGGAGATGAAAGGCGCCACCACCCCGGTCGACACGCCTGTCAAAAGAAGCGCGGCCAGGGCATAGCCCGGCGCAAAAACCCTGAATGCATAATAAACGGCAACCGGCAGCGCCAGGCTTTTCAGGGCGACAAACGCCGCGATAGTCAGTTTGTCATTCTTGAGGGCCGTCCGGACAGCTTTATGCTCAATGGCAAGATAGCTGAGAAAGAAAAGGGCCATGAGACTGTAAAAAGGCAGCGCCTGGAAGTAGCTGCCGAAGCCGGGGAAAATTATTCCGGCCGCCATGGAGGAGAGGACGACAAGAAGAAGCACCAGATCGTTCGCGCGCAGCGGCATTTGCATCAACGGAGAATAGCAGAAAGCTTTTTCATGATCAATGGGTTGGAACAGCCCCGGCGGGGTTGACAGTCGACAGCGCCATCAAGTATTATTCCTCAACACAACAACTCCTTCATAATACTTGCAGCTTTCGTGAGAAAGGCCATGGGACGAGGGAAGATCAGGGAATTGTCGCCGCGGGCATTGACGGTTTTGTTCGCCTCGATACTGTTGATCATCCTCATTTCGCTCTGGGTCGGATATAGTTACGTCCGGCCTTTTCCGCCCGATACCCTGGTCATGTGCACCGGGATGGAAGGAGGCTCGTACGCCCGCTTCGGCGAACTTTACAGGAAAATACTGGCACAGAACGGGATCCGGGTCGAACTGCGCCCGACTTCCGGGGCAGTCGAAAATTTAAACCTCCTGGCAGACAAGTCGCAGAAGGTCGACGCGGGATTCGTCCAGGGCACGGTCGGCAAAATAGAAGCGGCCTCGAATCTTGTCTCCCTCGGCAGCGTGTCATATACGCCGCTTTGGGTCTTTTACCGGGCGGAGGATATCCTCGACGACCTCTCCCAGCTCAAGGGGAGGAGGATCGCCATAGGGCCGCAGGGCAGCGGCATTCAGAAATTCGCCCTCGAATTGCTCAAAGTCGCCGGCGTGGCCTCCCCTCCGGCAGTCCTGTATGAATACCCCTACCCCGCCGCCCTGAGCGCACTAAAGCAGGGGAATATCGATGCCGTCATGGTAACAGGCCAGACCGACCACCAGCTTGTGCTGGAACTGCTCAGGACAAAGGACGTGAAACTCATGAGCTTCAGCATGGCCGAGGCATATACCAGGTTTTCCCCGGACCTCTTCCATGTGGTTTTGCCCAAAGGGGTGATAAACCCGGCAAACAAATTCCCGCCGTCCGACTTCCATCTCCTTTCCCCGACGACAAACCTGATCGTGAGAAAGGACCTGCACCCCGCCCTGGTCTACCTGCTCCTGAAGGCGTCGATGGAAATCCACGGCGGCGCAAGCTGGGTCAACAAGGCGGGGGAGTTCCCGTCCCTGGGCAAACAGGACGACCCGATCAGCGATCAGGCCCGGCGTTTTTACGCGAAGGGCGGTTCGGTCCTCTATGACAACCTCCCCTTCTGGGCTGCCACGTTCCTCGACCGCATCATTCTCCTGGTGGTCCCCCTCGCCGTGATCCTTGTCCCGTTGATCGGGATCGCACCGTGGATTTACACGTGGCGCAACCGTTCCAAGTATTACAAGCTGTACAATGAGCTGCGCAACGTGGAAAAGGGCCTGCAGGTCAGCATGCCGCCGGAAAACATCCGGGACATCCATTCCAGGCTTGACCGGATCGAGGAGGCGTTAAACAGCATCCGCATCTCGACTGCTTTTCTTGACGAGGTCAACACCATGAAAGAGCACGTCCAGGTAGTGAGAAAGAAGCTCGTCCGCCTTAACCTGCCGGAAACTCCCGAAGACATCAAATCGTAATACTCCGGGAACAGCAGGATGAGGAATATTA
>JBDKTK010000367.1:0-1831 GCA_039680225.1 Syntrophaceae bacterium | reverse complement strand
TCTATGGCCAGCGTGATCGTGGACATGGATTTGAGGTCTTCCTTGTCCTTGATGAGTTCCCAGACGTCCAGGATATGTCTTCGGGGAAGCACTATAAACCTTCCTTTCTCAATTCCTCCAGAAGAGTCTTCTGCCTTTCGGTAAGTTTTTTGGGGATATCGATAATGATCTCCACGTACTCATCGCCTCCCTGGCCGGGGATGCCGAGACCTTTGAGACGTACCTTGGAATGACTTTTTACCCCCGGCGGGATAGTGACCCTTTTCGGTCCGTCGATGGATGGGACCTCTACAACTGTTCCGAGAAGGGCGTCAGTCAGTTTTACTTCCCTTGTTACGAAGAGGTCGTTGCCGGTCCGCTTGAAAACGGGATGTTCCCCAACCTTCATGGTAATGTACAGGTCTCCGCGCCGACCCGTGCGATCCTGGTTCCCTTTGCCTTTGAGTCTCAGTTTCTTTCCGCTGGCGATCCCTTTCGGTATCTTGACGTTCACCTCTTCCGTGCCCGATTGCGTGGCGAGGGAAATACGTTTTTCAGCTCCATGTATCGAGTCCATGAAGGGGATCTCCAGTTCGTAGTGGAGATCGAGGTCCTGCGCCGCCTGGGGCCCTTGCTGCTGTTCCCGCGTAATATAATCGCCGAAGTCCCAGGGCTGCTGCTGCCGTTGCTGCCGCCCTGCCGCGCGTCTGCCTCCCTGCGCGCCGAAGATCATGCTGAAAATATCGCCGCCGCCGAAGCCGAGGTCCTTGAAAAGGTCTCCCACGTTGAATCCGCGGAAGATGTCCTCTTCGCTGTACCGCTGCTGAAACCCTCCCATCCCGAAGGAATCGAACTGTTTGCGCTTTTCCGGGTCGCTCAGCACCGCATAGGCCTCATTTATGAGCTTGAATTTTTCCTCGGCCGCCTTGTTGCCGGGATTGCGGTCGGGGTGAAATTTCAATGCCAGCTTGCGGTATGCCTTTTTTATTTCATCTTCCGAGGCTGTTTTGGACACGCCGAGAAGCTCATAGTAATCCTGTTTTCCTGCCATGTGTTTTTCACCTCACGTGAACCAGGTATGTCCCGATGTCGCTATCGAGTGCGCGGGCAACGGCGGGGCATTTTACCTTCATTATATATACCACCTGACGTTCCTCGTCAAATTCGCTGATCGTTTCGAAATTACCCATCCCCTTTGCGATGACGGGGGCGTCACTCTTCCACAGTCTTTCGATCTCGCCCGTGATATCTTCCCGCGGCAGCCCGACATTGGCTTTTCCCGTGGAAATGATCCGGGGATGCATATCCGTCAGGCCGAGCCGGCGGACGTCTTCCATGGAAAGGTCGTTTTGCGCCGGATGCTCCCTGACCGCGTAGAATACTTTTTTTCCTCCTTCTTCAAGAAAACCCACCAGGGGAAGATCGAAGATGAAATCTCCCATGTTGTCGCCCAGCATGAGTATTTCGTTGCCTTTAATATAAATCGCGTCCGCCAATTTATCCATATCGCCGCGGAGAACTAAATGGTCTTGCCGGAAGCTGCCGCCGGTGAAGTAATCTGTGGAATTTCCCAGGACCGAGAGCCGCACCCGTTCTTCGAGCGAGTCCCCTGGCGAGTCCTTCAGGCCTTCCATGATTTTTAAGGCCTCCTTGTACTCGCGGTATTTTATGGTGGCAGAGGGATCCCAAACCCCGGTTCTTTTCCTGATGTGGGCAAGGAGGGTGCCGGCAATCGCCGGGGGCGTGGCCCCTTCGACAAACAGCACGTCGAGAAGCTTCAGCGATGAATTCAGAGTGCGGCAGTCGCCTCCGGAATGAAGCACAGTTTTTTCTATCAATCCCTTCAGGCAGG
>JBDKTK010000366.1:0-4923 GCA_039680225.1 Syntrophaceae bacterium | reverse complement strand
GCCACAACGGGGAACAGTGCCACCCTGGCGGCCGTCCGGAGGAGTTCACTTTTACGTATAAAGTCCGCGGCCGGCGGGGAATACCTGTAATAGAGCCTGATGAACTGGCGCCCCGCCCAGGAGCGCGCGAGGACCCTGTCCCGGAAATTCCTGAGCTTCAGGACCTGGGGCTCCAGGGGCGAGCCGAAAGCGGCTGTCGCGATGAAACAGCCCCCGCCCCCGCCGCTGCTACTGGCAATTGCTCCGGAACTGCCGCAGGGTTCGCTTTGAATGTCGGCAGAGTCCGGCGCGAAAACACTATCCGGGTCCGGGTTGTTCAAAGCCTTGCTGGCGTTGATCTTTCCCCCGGAATAGACCTTGTTTTTCAGGCTGTCTATCTTTGTCACGCTGTTGATGATTACATTTTTGACCTGGGCAACGCTGTACGCAGGGTATTTGGACCAGATCAGGCCTGCCAGTCCGGCCACGTGGGGGGTCGAAAATGAAGTGCCGCTGCCCCTTCTGTACGCTTCCAGGCCGGACCCGTAAGTTATTCTTATATCGTCGATGAAGAAACCCTCGTCTGTATTTACGGCATCGGAGGTAAATTTGAAACGGAAGCGGAAAGAACTGCTGCCGTCAAGCGAGCTCAAATCAACATAGGCTGTTATCCATTTATTCAAGGTTGAGCCTGAAAGCCTGGGGTATTCGCTCGTCACGCCATCCTGGTCGATAAGCATGGGCCTGGACGACCATAAGTTGCCGCCGTCCACGGATGTCTCAACAGCGAGGTAATCGCAGTTCAGCTCGGATGAGCCGTAGATCTGGAAATACAGCTTGCACCCGGCGGCTCCGGATAGATTGATTTCGGGCGAAACCGCCGTGGCCGACATGTTGTCCCGGTATTTTCCCGCATCGATACTGTTGGTCAGTGAATAGTCCCGGCTGAATGAGCGAATACTGCTTCGCTGCCAGTTATCCAGGGTCCAGCCTGCGGCGCTTGCGTCAAAACCGGCGCTGAAAGCTTCGCTTACCACGTGAGAGGTGCTCCATATACTCTCACCCGGGGCGGCCACATGGACGCGGGACGGGCTGTAATTTGAAAAGCTGGAAAGCTTTCCCCCCGAGTTGACCGAAGCCACAGATATCATGTTGGACAGGCCGTACGAAGCCGGATACACCGGGCAGCAGTCCAGGTTGGACCCCTGGTTGCCGGCGGCTGCCACGAAGAGCAGGCCCGCGGCTGCGGCGCGGGACATGGCTTCGTACTCGGCGTTGCTGTAAGCGGTCCCCGCGTAACTGGCCGATATTATTTTGGCGCCGTTGGCGATAGCGTAATCGATTGCCTGGACGATCTCGTGGACATACAATTCGCCCTGGGAGTTTCCCGCCCGCAGCGGCATGATGCTGTTTTTCCAGCTGACCCCGGAAATGCCTGTCTCATTATTTCCCCTGCCTGCGGCCACCCCGGCCATCTTGGTGCCGTGCCCGTAAACGTCCATGGGCTGGCTGTCATCGTCACAGAAATCCCAGCCGCTTGTCATATTCATGGCCAGGTCGGGATGATGCGAATTCACGCCTGTATCGATGATGGCGATAGTTACACCGCTGCTGCCGGTTGTCACATCCCAGGCGCCGGAGGCTTCAATGTCAGCGAGGGCCCATTGGCTTGAGTACAAGGGGTCGTCGGGGACCAATGAAACACAGCGGACGTAATTCGGCTCCGCATATTCCACGTCGGGGTCGCTTTCGGCTTCCGCAATGCTTTGGGCAATCGATTTCCCGGGGTTGATCGATACCAGGTGAATGCGGCCCGTGAGCTCCCGGCCGGAAACACCGGCCCGGTCTTGCGCCGCCTTAATTTGATTTGTATCCAGGTGTGACTTGTATTTGACGATAATCCGGTCCGGCGCGTACCCCAGGCGCTCTTTATCCTCTATTCCTGAATAACTTGCAGGGCCGAGGAGTGCATAAGAAAGTGCGATCAGAAGGATAGCACAAGATATCCGCCTCATTTTCAGACCTCCCGCTGTGAGATTTCCATTCCAAGTCAGAGAAGCGCCGCGCTCAAAAAATCAAGACCAGGTCTGATTCTGCAGTTTTAATTACTATCCGGTGATTTATTCCCCCAGGAACTTTTTCTTTGCCTGTTCGAATATTTCGTACTTGAAGGCTGGAAAGGCCGGCAATGTCTGGTTCAGATACTTGCTAAGATATTGTGTATCATACAGTATCATGCGCTCAAACTCGGCCGATTTCCCGAGTTTTTCCATCTGGTCCCTGACCTGCTCATAGTAATACTCTTCCAGCTTTACAGAGAGGTCTACGGCCATCTGTTCCATCTCTGCTTCACTCTTATCGGCCAGTTTTCCCTTTTTCTGCAACTCGTTAACCCAGTATCGTGTTGCTTCCAGAAACATAAATTTCCTCTCCAAAAAGTAATTAGAAAGCAATTTATTTGTAAGCCTTCTTTGTGGAAATGTCAATATATTATTTGCAACAACAAATAATGCGGCATTGGATTTTAACAAACAATAAACGTTGCTTGAATGTAGGACTTCAACTCACATACAATATAGATGTCCGTCTGATTGCTATATTCGTTTGCTTATAATAACGACCATTCAAACATTTTATCTTGAAAGGAATATTGAAGTGCACAGCAGAACTGAATACAGGCAGTACAACGGCTTTAAGCTGATGTGCCTGGCGGCTTTCACGTCTTTTCTCATATCCGGCTGTTTCCCGAAACCCGCCGCGCAGCGTTACAATCAAGGATTCCTCGACATGTTGAGCTGCTTCAACGAGCTCAAGCCGACCCCGGAGCTTCACGAGGTCATCGAGATGAGCAACGGGCTCAAGATCCACATAGTCGGGCACTCCGATACATTCGAATGGGACTACGCCCGTGTCCCGGAGCACAGGATCCTGGGCTATTTCAATCCCGAAAAAAACGAGATCTGGGTGCTCGGCAAGGAGCACAGAGGCAAACTGATTGTCAATGAGGCGACTCTGGGACATGAGATAATTCATTACCTCGGGACGATCTGCCCCAAACTGGCCGACCCGGATAAATTTTACAGGCGCTCGAAAACCAGTCCGTTATAATTTCGAAATTGTCCTACAAATAAAAACTCCTGCCGGAGCGCATCCAGCGGGAGTTTTTTTTTGAAAAAAACCATGCCGCATAACCCGCAGCCGCCCGCTGTTCAAAGGCGCGCATGCGTTTGCCCCGATGCCCCGGGACAGGTAAGTGGTTCAAAATATATAGACTTCCGCTGTATGTCAAAAGGCATGGGGTAATTGCAAAGTAACATTACCTCCACGGCAATCGCGCACATTGTGAATAAGAATTTTAAGCATAATGTTTGATAAAAAATGCTTGCACTACATACTAAAAATACCATATAAGTGATCTGAAAAGGCTTACGCGCCAATCCGACGAGAAAGCAGCAAATCAAAATAATTTGAACGAGAGGTTCTCCCGATGCTGATGAAGAAGAAAATTCTGATGGTTGATGATGAAAGAGATTTTTGCCATTTTGTGAAGCTGAATCTGGAGAGGTCGGGCAAATACCAGGTATATACTGCTTATAACGGCGCAGACGGCGTTGCCGAAGCAGTGAAGAGCAAGCCGGACTTGATTCTCCTTGATGTCGTGATGCACGACATGGATGGCGGAGAAGTCGCCCGGCATCTCCTGAACGATTCGGCGACAAAAGGCATACCAATCATATTTTTGACGGCGGTGCTCAAGGCGACGGAAGCGGAACAGCTCCGGGGCGGGCACCAGTTTCTTTCCAAACCGATAACCCCGGAAAAGCTGATGAATAAAATCGATGCGAGGCTCGGCCTTTCCCCGGGTGGCCGCTGAAACAAATCCGAAAAGTACTTCAATGTAAAACATCTGCGGTAAACACCCGGCATGTACAGAAATGTATTCGCGGGTTACCGCCATTATTGGCTGTGATCGGGACCGAACAAAAGTAAAAAGGACTGCTTATATGGCGGAAACAGCTTCAGGGTCTGAATATGAGATTATTTTTGAGAATACGGGGACGGCTATGGCCGTTATCGAAGATGATATGTCGATATCCAGGGTGAACGCCGCATTTGCTCTGTTCTGGGGTTCTCCCAGGGAGGAAATAGAGGGAAGGAAGTGGAAATGGACGGATTTCGTCTCGAGACATGACCTGGAGAGGATGAAGGCATACCATGCATTGAGGAGAAGAGAGCCTTCGGCCGCCCCGGGCAGTTACGATTTCGTTGCTTATGATAAAAGCGGCAGGAAGAGAGACATTCATCTGATTGTTTCCATGATCAACGGCACCAGGAAAAGCATCGCCTCGATGATCGATATTACAGAGAAGAAAAGAGCTGAGGAAGCCGCCCTGTGGGACAGCGAGGAATCCCTCCGGAACGTGATCGACACCATGATGGATTCGGTCCTGATATTCGACTGGGACGGCACGGTCCTGTTCTGGAACAAGGCAGCGGCGCAACTTGCGGAAGCGGAGGCGCCGCGGGAAGGCAACCAGCCGAACTATATGAGATTCATCCATCCCGACTATGTGGAAAAAGCAAAGCTCAACATGATATTACTCCAGGAAGACAGAAAAGAATCAACGCTTGTCGATTACAAGATTTATACCCGGAAGGGACAAATCAAATCCATTGAATGCCTCAGCACGAAAATCAATTACCAGGGAAAAAAAGTGGGCATGCTTGTCGCCCGGGACATTACGGAGCGCATTAAAGCAGAAACAGCGCTGAAGCAGAACGAGGAGTTCCTGCGCAGCGTCTTCGATAATATGCTGGATTCAATCCTGATTGTCGACTGGGACGGCACGGTACTGTTCGGGAACAACGCCGCGGCATCCCTGGTGGGGATGTCGTCGCCGCAGGAGGGCGTTGGATTGAATCTCATTGAGTTCATCCACCCCG
>JBDKTK010000365.1:0-4419 GCA_039680225.1 Syntrophaceae bacterium | reverse complement strand
TCAGGGCGGGGCGAACGAACGGCCCTTCTCCTTTTGCCAGGCAGCGGGCTTCCCTTCTCCTCCTACCGCATCAGTCCCGACACCTGGTTTTTGAAAGGCTCTATAGATTTTCGGGGCAGAGAAATCGAGGAGCCGGACGGGAAGGAGATCGAGAACGTCCTGCAGGAGATTGACCGGAAGGGCATTCGCAGGGTGGCCGTCGCCGGGAAATTCTCCAATCGCAGCGACAGGCATGAAATCCTTATCAGGGACATGATTCGGAAACTTTACCCCCGGATGGAAGTTTGCGCCAGCAATGAGACATCGGGACGCCTCAATTTCCCGCGCCGCGCCGCGACCTGCTATTACACGGCCATGACCACGAAGGAATGGAACAGTTTTGCCGACGGCATCGGCAAGGCGATCAATACCAGGATCCCCGGCTGCGAGCTCCACATCCTGAAGGCGGACGGGGGCACGATCACGCTGGAGGCCAGCCGCATGCGGCCTTGCGAGACCGTGTTTTCCGGCCCCGCAGCAAGCACCCTGGGCGGTACGGCGCTGGCCATGAACCGCCTCAATTCCGTTGTCGTGGATATCGGGGGCACCACTTCGGACATTTCCCTTCTCATCGGGGGCGAACCGCTTTATGCATCGAAAGGGGCCGCCATCAACGGGCGCCTTACCCATGTCCGTTCCTTCGCCGTCAATTCGATCGCGATGGGAGGAGACAGCCCGGTCTCCGGAGACTCCGGGGAGCCGGCCGTCGGCCTGGTGCGCCTTGGCCCGGCAGCCTGTTTCGGGGGAGAAACGCCTACGGTGACCGACGCTTTTAACATCCTGCTGGACCTGAATATCGGAGAGGCGCAGGCGTCCCGGACGAAACTTGAGCCGGTTTCCCGGCGGCTTGGCCAACCGTTGGAAAGCCTCTGCCGCGCTGTCGCGGACCGGGTGATAGAGGCATTGAGGAAAAGCATCCAGGAAATGTTCCGCCAATGGGAAAACGAACCCGCGTACAAGGTATGGGAAGTGGTGCACAGCAGGAAATTCCGGCTTGACCAGGTAATCGGCATCGGCGCGGCGGCGCCGGCCATCGTCCCGATGCTCGCCCGCGAACTGGGAGTCCCGCACTTTCTGCACCGCTATTCCCCCGTTGCCAACGCCCTGGGCGCCGCCCTGGCCCGGCCGACAATGGCTGTGCAGGTGCATATTGACACCCAGAACAGGGTCTATACCGTGTCTCCGGGAGGGGCCAGCGGCAGGACCGAAAACCGCAACTACCAGATGGAGGACGCGCGACAGCTGGCGCTGAGCTATCTTAAACAAATGGGCAGCGAGCGCGGCCTTTCCGCCTATGCAGATGATGCAGAGGTCTATATGGAAGAGCAGTTCAACGTGATCCGCGGCTGGGACCGGGCCGGGAAGCTCTTCGATGTGGGCATCGAGATCAAGCCCGGGTTTGTCCACGGCTACAAGGGGGTGGAATGATGAAACCCACAGGAGTACTCTTTTTCCCCGCATTTGACTGGGCAATCAGCCCCACCCATCCCGAGAGGGAGGAAAGGCTGCTTTATACGCGCGACCAGATTTTCGAGGAAGGGATCATGGACCTGCCCGAGATCAGGGAATACCATCCCCGCCTCGCCACCGCCAAAGAGGTGTCGCGGGTCCACTTCTGCATCCCCGATGTGGAAAGCCGCGTGACTCAGGCGCACATGGTTTCGGCGGGCTCCGCCATGGTCATGGCGGATGCGTTCATGAAGGGCGAGACCAAAAACGCCTTCGCCATCATCCGGCCCCCCGGACACCATGCCATGACCGTCTGCCATGGGAACAGGGGTTTTTGCGACATCAACAATGAAGCAGTGATGATCGAACACATACGCGCGACATACGGGACCAAACGCATTGCCATCGTCGACACCGACGTCCATCACGGGGACGGGACGCAGGAAATATTCTGGAACGATCCGGACGTGCTCTTTATCAGTTTCCACCAGGATGGGCGGACCCTCTATCCAGGCTCCGGTTTTACCAACGAGCTGGGCGGCCCGCTTGCTTACGGGACCACCATCAATATCCCCATGGCGCCCGGCACCACCGACACAGGCATCCATTATATCCTTGATAACCTTGTCCTGCCGATTCTCGACGAGTTCAAACCGGAGCTGATCATCAACTCGGCGGGCCAGGACAATCATTACAGCGACCCCCTGGCCAACATGAGCTTCACAGCTAAAGGCTACGCGATCCTTAACGAGAAGCTGCGGCCCGACATAGCGGTCCTGGAAGGGGGATATTCGGTCGAGACCGCCCTCCCCTATATTAACATGGGCATTATAATGGCGATGGCCGGGATCGATTACTCCAACCTGCGGGAGCCTGATTTCAACATGCACACTTTCCGGGAGGCCCCGGGAAATATGGACAGGATCAAGGAGCTCGTAAAGACACAGCTGGCCAACTTTCGCCAGAGGGACGCGGCAGTGGACAGCTGTCGCGCCAAAGGCCGGGTATTCGCAACGGAATCGCGCAACATCTTCTACGATACAGACGGCATCCGGGAAAGCCAGCGGCATAATTTCAGGATCTGTCCCGATTGCTGCGGATACCGCCTGATAGAGTCGTCAGCCGTTCAGCGGGACGGCTGTGAGTACACAGTTTTCTGCATCTCCCTGCCCGCTGCCTGCTGCAAGACCTGTCATCGTGAAGCGCATCAGGTCCTGGACCAGATGGAGGAAAAGAAGGTCCACGATCTGGCCTTTCTGCAGGACCGCATCAAGGACGAGTACCATATCCTTAATCTGAGGACCGGGGAGAAGAAGGTGCTTTAATCCCGCCGGGAGAGAGCCGGCATGCCATATAAAACAAGGGTCAACGCGGTTGAGCAGCCATACTGAAACCGGAGCAGTGGTTTTTGTCCACTAAAGACGGTTTTCCGAGGGCGATCTTCAGGTATTCCAGCATCAGTTCCTGAACTATTTGCTCTTTGGGGACGTGGTTATTATTGCCGTTCCCTTTAATTTCAGAGGCGCCGGCCTTGCCGGACCTGACGGCCATGGATTTTTGGGCATTTTGCAGAGCTGCATATCTTGCAGTCAGATCCCGGTTGGGCAGGGCGCACAGCAGCTGATAATTCCTGATAAGCTGGCCTGGAGCGGGAAGATTTTTTGATTCAAGAATGGTTTTGGAATTCCGGGCAAATCGTTTCAGCCCATCCAGGATGTGATCCGATTTGACGAAGTTGATCCCGGACCATCCGGCCCGAAGCCACTGGAAAGTGCCCGATCTGACCATATTCGACGAACCGTTTGTCTCGACATAGACTCCGATGGAAAAATAGTCATAGATGTAAGACTTAACCCAACCCAGGCCGGTTTTGTATGAACCGGTTTCACCCGAATAAAAGTAATTCCAATCACTGTCGTTGCCCAGGATGATGCCCTTTTTACCCACGTCCGATTGGCTGACCTGCCTGGAGATGGAAATAAGCACCTGCCGGCCTTTATGGTTCAGATGGATGAGGGTCCTTTTTAAATCGTATTCATAATAAATCCCGGTGGTCAGGTCCGGAGTGATGCAGTCGCGCTGAATGCCGTGAATAATCTCGGGTTGATCCGCCGGCGAGGCCGGCTTCCACTTGTCGCGCAAACCGGATGCTTTCCCCTGGAGGGACGTCCAGATAGAGAACCTCATGGAAGACGGCCTTGTGAGGGCCCCGGGAATTTGCGCGTTATAGGAATAACTCAGGAACCGGGGGAAGGCGATCCTGGTGTCGAATTCGTAATAAGCCCCATTACTGCCGTCCAGCGCCGGCAGGCCGACTTCCCTGTTCGACTTGGGCGCGAGGACATAATCTACAAGGGTTGCGACGTCCCCGATATCGAGCCCGATTTTGGGGTCGGCGCAGAACTGAACAAGCTTCTTTGCCGCGAGGGAGGTCTTGTCCGGGGGAGAAACGGCAAATGCCGTTTGAGGCTGGATTATTATCAGCACAATCACCAAAGACATCCATAGCCGGTGGAAGAGCAAATCACGCAACTGTCAAAAACTCCTTTCCTTTCTTTCAGTCCCAAAAGCTGGTTTTGCAGGCAAGTACAGCAATTATTATGAAAAACAGCGAAGCTATGACTTCTCTTCCTGTCATGGAAAAATAATTTTCCTTTGAATTCAATCCTGCCGGGGGAATTGCGGTTACCCGCAACAGTGCAGTAGAGGGCATTCTCGGGAAGTCGCTGCAGGCACTATATACACCATCTCGGAGTCATTTTACATCTCCTGATTTTATCCTGCATTGAATTTTTCATTTTCCTGATACCGGAATGGACAACAGGATACACGTAAATAAATGTTAATCCTCTTCATGGCAGATTAAAAGGCATCCAATATGAACTCATGATTGCAATCACTGTTCAATTGTAAATTAATTTATCCCGGATT
>JBDKTK010000364.1:0-2771 GCA_039680225.1 Syntrophaceae bacterium | reverse complement strand
AAATACCTTCAATATTGTCGCAAATCGGCCAAAAAACCGCAAATTTGTTTGATTTTGGAAAAGAAATATGGTTAAAGGTTGCCGATTGCGGAGCCATGATAAAAACAAAAAAGAAAAACATCGGCCTTTACGATCCCGACGAGGTCGAGAGGAAGACGCACCAGATCCTCAGGACATTGTGCAATTCCCCGGACCCGCTCGGCTCGCGCGTCATTTCCCGGAAATTGAGCGAGCTGGGGATCAACTTGAGCGAGCGGACCATCAGGTACCACTTGCGGATTGCCGACGAGAGGGGCCTCACCAGGCTGGTGGGCCGGCGCGACGGCCGCACGATCACCCCGAAGGGGGTTGAGGAGATCAAAAACGCGCGCGTCCAGGACAAGATCGGGTTCGTGATTTCGCGGATCGAAACGCTTGCCTTCCGGACGACCTTCGACCCCGTTTCGAAGCAGGGTCTCCTGCCCGTCAACATCTCCTTTTTCGATAAAGAGCAGTTCGCAGCGGCCCTCGAGCTGATGAGGCCGGTATTCAAAAGCTGCTTCTCCGTGAGCGACATGGTCTGCGCTGCCGAAGAAGGGCA
Organism: Syntrophaceae bacterium; assembly: GCA_039680225.1. Lineage (GTDB taxonomy): Bacteria > Desulfobacterota > Syntrophia > Syntrophales > UBA4778 > JBDKTK01. The sequence continues at coordinate 2,191 of JBDKTK010000364.1, read as the reverse complement.
AAGGATCGGCGAGGCGGTCGTACCCCCCGGAAAAGTAGCCCTGGCCACGGTTTGCAGCATTGTCGTGAACGGCGTTTTCCTGAAAAGCGGCATCCCGATGGATTCGAGGTTCGGGGCGATCCTGGAAACCGCCGATTTCAACCCGCTGCGCTTTGTCGAGCTGATTTTCTATAACGGCTCTTCCCTGGACCCTTCCGAGGCGTTCATCAGGGCGAACATGACATCCGTGGGCAAGGCCGTGGAGACCGGAAAGGGTAATATCCTGGCGAATTATCGGGAAATCCCGGGAATTTGCGGCGAACTGGCCCGGAACATCCTGGAGTCGCTCAAGGGGGCCGGCGTTTACGGCGTCTTTGCGTTCGGCGAAAAAAGCGAGTCGGTCTGCCATATACCCGTGGACGTGAACAAGATAGGGCTGATCCTCGTCGGGGGGCTCAATCCTATTGCCCGCGCCCAGGAGGCCGGCATCCCGGCGGAGCACCATGCCATGTCGACTTTGCTGGATTACAGGAGTTTCATCCATATTGACGATTTGAAAAGGAATTAGGGGATCCCGGAAAAAGGTTTCCTTTATTAAAATTAAAATAACAAGGAGGATTAGCAGTGTCCGTTATCACAGACGTAGTTGAGAAAGTTAAGCGGCAGGACCCCGACCAGCAGGAATTCCACCAGGCTGTCGAGGAGGTATTCGAAACACTTGAACCCACAGTGAAAAAGCATCCGGAATTTGTGAAGGCAAAGATTTACGAGCGCCTGGTCGAACCCGACCGGACGATCATCTTCAGAGTCCCCTGGCTTGACGACAAGGGCAATGTCCAGGTCAACAGGGGCTTCCGCGTCCAGTTCAATAATGCGATCGGCCCCTATAAGGGCGGTCTGCGCCTCCATCCCTCGGTCCGCCTCGGGACAATCAAGTTCCTCGGCTTCGAGCAGATCCTGAAGAATTCGCTGACGACCCTGCCCATGGGCGGCGCGAAGGGCGGATCGGATTTCGACCCCAAGGGTAAATCCGATAACGAAGTCATGAAATTCTGCCAGTCGTTCATGAGGGAACTCTTCAGGTATATCGGCCCGGACACGGACGTGCCTGCCGGCGACATCGGCGTGGGCGGGCGCGAAATCGGATACCTGTACGGTTATTACAAGAAGCTGGTGAATGAGCACACGGGCGTGCTGACGGGCAAAGGCCTCGAGTACGGCGGAAGCCTGATCAGGCCAGAAGCTACGGGATACGGGTGCACATATTTCGCAGCCGAGATGCTGGCCACCAGGGGAATGAATTTCAAGAACAAGATCGTCGCCATCAGCGGGTCGGGAAATGTGGCCCAGTATGCGGTTGAAAAGGTCAACCAGCTGGGCGGGAAAGTCATCATGCTGTGCGATTCCGAGTCGTGCATCGTCGATGAGGAAGGCATCGGCCCCAAGAAGTGCGAATATGTAATGAAGCTGAAGAATGTCAAGCGCGGCAGGATCAAGGAATACGCCCAGAAATATGATGAAGCCGTGTGCTACGAAGGGAAAAGCGTCTGGGACGTAATCCGCGACAACGATATCAAGGTCCACATTGCGCTGCCCTGCGCTACGCAGAACGAGGTCGACGGATCGCATGCGGCGGCCCTGGTAAAGAACGGTTGCGTGTGCGTTGCCGAAGGCGCCAACATGCCTTCAACTCCCGAAGCCATCAAGATATACCAGGACGCCGGGGTCCTTTACGGCCCGGGCAAGGCGGCCAATGCGGGAGGCGTCGCGACGTCGGGCCTCGAAATGAGCCAGAACAGCCTGAGGCTTTCCTGGACGCGCGAGGAAGTGGACAACAGGCTTCTCACGATCATGAGGAACATCCACAAGTCCTGCCTCGATGCAGCCGAAGCCTATGGGACCAAGGGCGATTACGTGACCGGCGCGAACATCGCCGGATTCCTTAAAGTCGCCAGGGCCATGCTTGCCTACGGCGTGGTATAAAAACTTTCGCTGCCCCCCTGCGTAAGAGGGGGTCAACAAAAAAAGGCGGCCAGACCGGCCGCCATTTTTTATCTCAACGTTCCCCTACATAATCGGCAGATATTTTTCCAATTCGTATTCACTCACGTGGACGCGGTAGCGGTCCCATTCGATCTTCTTGTTCTCGACAAACTTGTTGAAAATATGGTCGCCCAGGGCCTCGCGCACGAGCTGGGAATTCTCAACCAGG
>JBDKTK010000363.1:0-1559 GCA_039680225.1 Syntrophaceae bacterium | reverse complement strand
GAGGCAGAAAATCCCAAAATAGGTGAAGTGCTGAATGACTGTACCGGCCTCGACCATGGTGTCACCCGAAAGACAACACTTCCGTCATAACTTTGCCCGGTTGTAGAAGAAACGTTTCGCCATCTCGGCCGAAATGATGTAAAGCACCACAATGAGAACCAACGTCAAAAGGTATCCGATAGGTATCGGTGTAAATCCGAAAAGCGTTCCCAGACGGGTATAAGGCAAAACGATGGCGACCAGGGCCACAAGGCCGGTGGCTGTCAGCAGGGCCCTGCCCGGCATGCTTTTCAGGAAAGACCCCCTGGTTCGGACCACCAGCACGATCATCGAGGCAGAGACAACGGATTCCACGAACCAGCCGGTCCTGAACTCTGCGACCGATGCATGAAGGACAAGAAGCAGTACGCCAAATGTCATGTAGTCAAAGACCGAACTCAGCAAACCAAATACAAGCATAAAGTTGCGGATGAACTTGATGTTCCATCTTCGCGGCTGATCGAGCATCTCCCTGTCAACGCTGTCGGTCGCGATCGTCATCTCGGGAAAGTCAGTCAAAAGGTTTGTGAGAAGGATCTGCTTCGGGAGCAGGGGAAGGAAGGAAAGAAAGAGCGAGGCCCCTGCCATACTGAACATGTTGCCGAAGTTGGCGCTTGTGGCCATGAAGACATATTTGAGCGTGTTTGCGAAGGTTTTCCTGCCCTCAAGCACGCCATTTGCCAGGACGCGAAGGTCCTTCTCGAGGAGAACGATGTCAGCCACCTCCCTGGCCACATCCACCGCGCTGTTTACTGAGATCCCCACGTCCGCGGCATGCAAGGCGGATGCGTCATTGATACCATCGCCCATATATCCGACCACATTTCCCGATTTCTTCAGGGCAAGGATGATGCGCTCTTTTTGATTGGGCTCGATCTCGGCAAAGACATCCACATTGTTGACGCTCTTCATCAGGGCCTCGTTGCTCATCTCGTGGATACCGGGACCGGTAAGTATGCCGCGGTTCCGGAAGCTCATAAGTTCAGCAACTCTGGCGGCGACAAGTTCGCTGTCCCCGGTGATAACCTTCAATGTGACACCCAATTTTTTGAGGGTCTCGACGGCTTCAATGATGTCTCCCTTCAGGGGATCATAAAAGACAAGAAAACCCAGGAAGGTCATCCGGACCTCATCGTCTTTTGTCATGGAGGATTGAGGACCCATATCCTTGTATGCAAGACCCAGGGTCCTGAAACCCTTGCCGCTCAAGTCCCTGAACTGCTGACCTATTGTCTCCCGGATCGTCTCTATATCAACAACCTCGCCACCGGGCGTCTCTGCCGTCGAACAAACAGACAGCACGTTTGAAAGGGCGCCTTTTGTCACCATGAGATTGGAATTGTCCTTCGCAACGAGTATGCTCAGGCGCTTGCGGATAAAATCATAGGGGGTCTCGTCACGCTTGCTCATGTGCGAGAGGTCGAACTGCCGGTACCGACGGATCGCCTCATCAAGGGGGTTTGTAAATCCTGTTTCGTAGGAGGCATTGATGTATGCGTAGAGAAGCGCCTTGTCGCTCT
>JBDKTK010000362.1:0-8578 GCA_039680225.1 Syntrophaceae bacterium | reverse complement strand
AATATTCAGGCCCCGGCCGGTCGCATTCCGTCTTTCAAAGTTGGGACAGCCCACGGAAATCGTGAACCGCAGAGACGGGATCTTGTCGAGGACATCATTCAGAGCGCTTATTCGGGCGCGGTCCGAGATGAGGATTTTCGCTCCGCATCTCTTCAGGATGTGGGAGACTTTGCCCGGCTTGAGCTGCGGGCTCAGCACCACGAAAACAGCGTCCGCTTTGAGGATGCCGAATATGGAAATGACCGTCTCGGCCGAATTGTCCAGGAAGACGGCGACCCGGTCGCCCCTGAGGACGCCACAGTCCCTGATGAGATGCGCCAGCCTGTTGGCATCACTGTCGATTTTTTCATAGCTGAGCCTCTCGCCTCCGAAGACCAGTGCGGTTTTGCCGGGGCTTTTGCGGGCGCTTTCCTCCAGGAAATTTTGAAGCAGCATGACAGCCACCTTTCAATTCTGAGCGGCCATATCGTAGTTTTCCAGGGCGGCCAGTTTCCTTGTTACGAATGCGGCTATTTTTTCTATCGAATCCAGGTTATCGGGGATCAGGTCTTCATCCTCGAAGATAAACCCGCATGTGTTCTGGATAAATGAGACTATCTCCAGGATTCCGGTAGAATCAATTACACCGGTTTCAAGCAGTGAGTCATCATCGGAAAGTTCCTTCTCGGGCAGGAAATTCTCCAGGATGAAATTGCGCACTTCTTTTTTGATTTTGACGAGAGGTTCCATTTCCACTCCTGTTCACTTAGGACTTGGGATTCAATCCGGGAGCGATTACCCGGCAAAGGGCTTTTGCCGGTTTCTTACGGGCCTCGGCTTTTTCATTATCGGGCCGGTCCGTTTTCACTTAGGTCCGGCACCTTTTTCACCTGCTTTATTGTCAGGCAATGACAAACTTTTACTCGAATAAGAGTATTACGTATATGCTCAATAGTACGATTTTTCCGTTCCAAATCCATTAATCTCGTTAAGGATAAGGCTTGGATGGCCGCCCCCGAAAATCACGCTCGTAATATTCCGGCCGATTTATTATAAGAGTTTGGATGAAAATAAGGGAGGGCGCAAAAGGTAGATGACGGGTCCGCTGACAAAGGCCCTGGTGGTGGAAGGCGGCGCCATGCGCGGCGTTTTTTCCACGGGGGTGCTGGACGGTTTCCTGGAGGCCGGGTTCAATCCGTTTGACCTCTCTATCGGCGTGTCTTCGGGTGCGTCGAATCTCGCGGCCTACCTGGCGGGGATGCACGGCCGCAATGCAAAAATATACCTGGATTACTCTCTCAGACCGGAATTCCTTTCATATCGCCGTTTCATCCTCGGGGGCCACCTGCTGGACCTGGACTGGATGTGGGAAACCACGATCCGCGAGATCCGCCTGGACCTGGAGGCCATTTATTCGCGGCGCCGGCCGTTCATAGCCGTATTGACGGACGTAATGACGGGCTCGGCATTTTACAGGTTTACCGGCGCCTCCGACCTGGAGCAGACACTGAAGGCGTCGAGCGCGATGCCGCTCGTATACCGGGGCTTCCCCCCTTGTGGACGGCCATCCTTTCACGGACGGAGGGCTTGCCGACCCGCTTCCGGTAAAGGCGGCCATCGAACGGGGCGCGGACAGGATCATGGTCATCCGCTCGCGGGGCAAAGGATACAGGAAGAAAAGCAGCCCCTTCGACAGGCTCGTTTTAAGGCATGTGCGGGATTATCCCCTGCTGATGGAAACAATCAAGAGGAGGGTGGAAATATATAATGAATCGGTCGACCTCATCCGCACGCCGCCCGTTGATGTGATTGAGATCTGCCCGCCGGCGGACTTCCGCGTCTCCCGCCTGACCCGCAGCCGCAGCGTCCTCGAGGAAGGATACGCCCAGGGCCGCGCCGCGGCAAAGGAGGCCATGGAACTGTGGGAAGCGCAGCAACACGAGACAGAGCTTTAAGTCGACTCAGTGCTATGCATTTTTACATAAATAGCATTCCCTGTCGGGATCCTTTACAGCTCCACTTCTAATCATAACCCTATGTAATTGCTAAGAATATCGGCATCCGGATCAAATACCGGCATGGCCGGAGTCGGTCCTGTTTACAATAGCGAACAACCCACCCAAGCCCCGTATTTATAATATCCTTATGTTATCAAGCACTTACGGTGCATGGCACTGTATTTGCCTGTAAATTGCCTGAGGAATAATGTCTTTTAATCCGGTTGCTATGGAAGGAGGACTTATGATTGCTTTTCACAATCAAAACCTGCGTTTGGGAGTGTTGGCATTCGTAATCGCATTTACCGCTCTCGGTTCTTCAGCCTATGCCGGGCCGACGGAATTGTTCATTTCCGAGTACATCGAAGGGTCGTCCAATAACAAAGCGCTGGAATTCTATAACGGCACCGGCGCAGCGATTGACCTGGGCGCCGGCGGCTACAACATCCAGATGTACTTTAATGGAAGCGCCTCTGCATTGCTGACCATCTACCTGACGGGGACAGTATCCAATAATGATGTCTTTGTTTTGGCACACAGCGCCGCAGCTGCGGAAATTCTCGCGCAGGCCGACCAGACAAACGGCTCCGGATGGTACAATGGCGATGATGCCGTGGTTTTGAGAAAAGGCACAACCGTGATTGACGTAATCGGCCAGACAGGTTTTGATCCCGGGTCGGAATGGGGATCAGGGCTGATCAGCACTGCGGACAACACCTTGCGCCGCATCAGCGCCGTCCTGACCGGAGACTCGAATGGTTCAGATTCTTTTGCTCCTTCTCTGGAATGGGAAGGCTTTGCTGTCAATACTTATGATGGCCTGGGCACGCACACAATTTCCTGTAATACTGTTCCTGAACCGGCAGGCATGCTGCTTCTCGGTCTTGGCCTGGTTGGACTGGCAGGAGCGCGGCGCTTGAGAAAATAGCGGATAAACCGAATATCCAAAAATAAAGGCAGGGCCGTTTGACCCTGCCTTCTTTTACTGCCGGCCGGAATCTTCTCTATTGCACCCGAAACCGAATTTCATGTTTACAGGCACTGCTTTTACTTGCCTGGAAACAGCAGCCCCCAAGGGCTTTACAGAGTTATTTCTTCGAATCGTCTCCGGCATTTTCATCATATAATTAGCTTGACTTAAACTCAAATGAGCATAGCATTATCATAGACATGTAATTGACATCACTGGAAGGTGATGACCCGATTTAAAATTGCTTTTGGGAGGCAGTTTAAACCCCTGTCCGTTACAATGGACGGGGTTTTTCATTTTCGGGCAAGCAGTATTGCAACCTCAGGAGAAAGGGAAGAGGAAAATGGAAATTCACCTGGTCGAAAACTTAAATAATTTTGTCAGGCTCAAAGAAAATTTATGGGAAAGCGGCTGGTGGGTGCTGCAGGAAACCGAGGCGGCCAAACTGGTTGGGGGCAAAATTTATTTTCATAAAGAACAGCAGCAACGTTCATTTTACGGGGGCAACATCACCGGGTACAGGGTGGTGCAGGATGGGGAGCATAAAGGATTAGTTGTGTTCGAATTCAAGCACAATAAGGATTGCAGGGATGTAAAAACAGACAAGGGCGGCTGGGTAAAGAAAATGAAGATAATCGTGCAGGAAAACCCGGTGCATAACGATACTGCCTGAATCAGGCATGTTCCGCGAAGAAATAAATTTCAACGGCTCTGCTTTCGCAGACCGGGAGGGCTATGGATTTCAGATTCAAAAAAGTGACCAGGACTCGGCAATTTCATTCTTTTCTCTACAGATTCATACGCTTGTACAGCTGGACATTCAGAATAAGGATTGAAAACGAAAAAGAGTGGATGGATTACCACCGAAACGGCGGCAGAGTTCTTTTGTGTGCCTGGCACCAGCAGTTTTTCAGCGCAATTCGCCATTTTCAGAATTATCGGGGATTAAATCCATCACTTATGATCAGCAAAAGCAGGGATGGTGAAATGATTGCGTCCGTGGCCCTGAGGAGTGGATGGCATGTAGTGCGGGGCTCCTCATCCAACGGAGGGAGAAGCGCCCTTTCTCAAATGATCAAATATCTGAGAAAATCAGGCCTGGCCGCCCACATCGTAGACGGTCCGCGAGGGCCGGCCGGCGAGGTCAAGTCCGGTACTATAAAACTCGCCCAATCGGCCGATGCGGCTATAATCCCGTTTTACACATCCGCTGACAGGTCGTGGTCCTTCAAAAGCTGGGACAGCTTTTTTCTTCCCAAACCATTTGCCAGGGTGGTTCTTACTTTTGGAGACATGATTAAATACGACTCAACGGAGACCCAGGACGAATTTGAAGTTCAGCGCAAATATCTTGAAAGCATAATGCAGACCCGGTTGAGGGCCATTCCTTCCAAATCAAAAATGGCCGGCGGGGCCGGGCAGCAGCAGATATAAATCGGGGCGGAGAATTGTATTGACTTCCCTCAGTATCTCCCGTATTATACTTTCAACTAGATATTATCGGCAGCATTTGCATTGCCGGGATATCACTAAAGTTGGATCAGACATTTGAATTGCAAAGGCGCCGCCAAAACTCTTCAGGGTCTTGGCGGTTTTTTTTTCCTTTCCCGTCACTATGTGCCATCCGGCTTTTGAGGAATATTGGAAAGGAGGATGCCAGCAATGTCAGAAGGCAAAGTAAAATGGTTTGATGAGCGTAAAGGTTTTGGGTTCATTGAGAAAGACGGCGGAGGCGATGTGTTTGTACATTACAAATCCATCCAGGCCGGCCCGACCGGCGGGTTTAAAACCCTGCAAGAAGGCCAGCGCGTCAGCTTTGATGTTCAGCAGGGCAAAAAAGGTCCGGCTGCAGAAAACGTAAAGTCAATCTAAGCGAGTAAACTGAGGCGTTCCTCGCCGGAACGCCTTTTTTCTTCACTTGCATTCAAAAAGGAGAAATCAATGAACAAGAATCTTTATGTAGGGAATCTGGCAACGGAAGTCACGGAAGAAGATCTGAAATTTAATTTTGCCCCATCCGGCAAGGTCGTCTCAGCAAGCATCATAAAGGATAATTATACCGGAATGAGCAAGGGATTCGGTTTTGTCGAGATGGAGACTGAACAGGAAGCCGCTGATGCGATCAAGAGGCTCAACGGGGGCGAACTCTGCGGTAAAGTGATTACCGTTAACGAGGCGCGTCCCAAGAGGGACAGCAGGGGCGGCGGCTCACGCCCGGGCGGCTCCCGGCCGGGTGGTTCAGGCGGCCGCAGCGGAGGTTACGGCAGGAGGTATTAAAACCTCAACTTAGTTGATCCAGGACTTGCCGGTAAATGATTTTGATGAGAGAGGTTGTGATTATTTCATTCACAACCTCTTTCTTTAATTGCCCGCATTTCCGCCTGCAGTTGTAAATGAATACGTCTTGACGGACCCTGATAACAGGATCAACCCGCCTTGTAAAGCGCTTCCATGGCATCGTTGAAGCCGTCTTCGATCCGGCGCTCGATCGTTGCCCGGGAGAAATCGGTTGAAGAGCCCCCCGCGCCCTTCCCGGCCTGGCCCACCGTGATGAGGCGGTTTATCTTTTTATGCCGGGACATTCCCTTGTATGCCTTGTGCTGCCGCAACGGGCTGTCTTCCGGGAGCTTATCCTCAAGCATTGCAAAAAAATCGATCAGCGATTCGATATTCGCTGCAAGCTTTCCATCCAGCGAGAATTTCCCGGAGAAGATCATATTGTAGCACCTTTCGTACGATTCCTTCAGGTTGCATGGCAGTTCGCCCGACTTGCGGTGGACCTCGACATAAAAAAGCTCGCGCTCGATATCGGGGTCATCGGCTTCAACCTGCTCCAGGGCGTTGATGGTCGGCGCCAGCGGCGTATTGATGAATATCCCGCCATCCCAGTAGAATTCGCCGTCTATTTCCGTCATCGGGAAAGAAACCGGGAAACTGCCGCTGGCCATTATGTGCTTGAAGCCGAGCGGCATCCGGGCGTTGTCGAATTTCGTCTGCTCGCCGGTGCGGACATTGACGGCCGTCACGATCAGCCTGGTTTTGTCCGGCCGGTTAAGCTTTTCGACATCCGCATATTCCCGGAAGGTCTTCTCCATCACGGAAGTGTCGTATAAGTTTGTGCAGCTCAATGGCGAGAAAAACAGCCGGGGATTGACCCTGTACATCCCCGGGTTCCCGTAAAGGGAAAGGTTCTGTTCATAAAAATCAAAACAGGAATGGGCAGGCTTCGGGCACCACGGACGGAACATGTCCATTGCCCCGCAAACCGGGTCGTCCATGCAGAAGCGCTCCCGCCATACTTCTTCCAGGGTGCCGATCGGGTCTTGTTTCGCACCTGTCAGCAGGGCTGCATTGATGGCCCCGATGGATATCCCCGCTACGACCCGCGGAGTGAACCCCTCCCCCCTGTACGCATAAAGCGCTTTGAGCGCGCCGAATTCGTAGGCGCCCAGGGCGCCGCCGCCCTGCAGGGCGATGCCGGTGATTATTTTTTTCTTTTTCGTCATGATCAGGCCCTTTTTGATTTGGAGAAGTCGCAATTGGAGAAGCGCATGCCAATACCCTTGCCGGAAATTTCCGCGCGCGCCAGAAACGCAATCCAACCTTGCCCGAATTGCCGGGATTTTTCAAACGAAAAAGAAAACAAGATGTTTGGTACTCGAAACAGGCCCCCCGCTTTTTGCAGAGGCAAGATAGAGGATAATTGTTATTCTCTCATGCTGCCGTGGAGCAAGTAGACGAGGTGTTCGAAAATATCCTTCTGGATGTGCCCCAGCATTTCATTTCTCATGACGATAAGGGCGTCGAAGGGTTTGAGTCTCTTTCGGTAGGTCCTCGTTGAGGTCAGCGCATCGTAAACGTCGGCAATCGAACAGATCCTGGCATACAGGTTGATCTCATCCCTTGCCAGGCCCTGCGGATAGCCCTTGCCGTCCACGCGCTCATGGTGCTGCAGGACGATATTCCAGCACTCTTCCGACAGCTGACCGGCCGCTCTCAAAAACTGGAACCCGAATTCCGGGTGCTTTTTCATTTGTTCCCATTCGGCTTTATTGAGCCGTCCCCGGCTGTTGATTATTTTGGGATCGATCCGGACCTTGCCGATGTCGTGGAGGAAAAATCCCACCCCGAGCTCATGGAAATTATGGGAATCGACATCGAGGACCCTTTTCGCCAGCAGTATTGAAAGCATCCCCACGTTGACGGAATGGGTTTGAGGGTTATTATTATAGTCACTCTGCTTGATAAGCTCGTTGGCCGTTTCATCCTCGTCAAGGAACATCTCGACAATGTCATAAATGCCCGATTTAACCGCCGCGATGTTTCCGGCGGTCGGGTCCTCGTATAATTTTTTCATCATGCCGAGTGAAAATTCTTTTACCGCGGCAGCCTTGGACACGGGGTCCGCGCCCCTGTCCCTGAGCAATCTTCCAAATTCCGGAGACACCAGTTCTTCCGGGCGCCACTGGGCGGCGGAAATTATTTCATCTCTTTCAGGCTCCCGGTTTTTGGCCGCGGCGGCCAGCTCCATTATAATGCTCTTCGAGGGGTCAATCCTGACGTTTCTATACCCGCTTTCGACAATCTGTTTTATCTGGCTTTTCGACTCGATTAAAAAATGGCTTTTCAAAGACGGGTGGTCCATCCAGGAAGTGAGGATAACATACATTCCGACCCGCAATTCGCTGACCGGCACAATCGGCGTCTCATACTGGTTGTTTGCTGCAAAGAAATCCATATCCCGTTCCGATCAGTGTTTTTTTACACTGCCGTGGAGCATGTAAACAAGGTGCTCGAAAATGTCCTTTTGAAGGTGTCCGAGCATTTCGTCCCTTATTATCATAAGAGCATCGAACGGCGACATGCTTTTTTTATAGGACCTTTCCGAAGTAAGCGCATCGTAAACATCGGCAATCGAGCAGATCCGGGCGTAAATGTGGATCTCGTCCTTCGCAAGCCCCCGGGGATACCCCTTGCCGTCCACGCGCTCATGGTGCTGCAGGACGATATGCCCGATTTCTTCTGAAAGCTGGTTCGCCTTCTGTAAAACCTGGTAACCGAATTCCGAATGCTTTTTCATCTGGCACATTTCATCCCGGGTGAGTTTCCCCGGCTTGTTGATGATCGCGGAATTGACCTTGACCTTCCCGAGGTCATGGAGGAAGAAGCCCGCCCCCAGCTCCTTGAGATTGTGGACTTTCCTGTCGAGCACACTGTTGGCGAGCATTATGGAGAGGATCCCGACATTGACTGAATGGGTGTACGTGTAAGGGTCGTGATCGGTGATGTTGAGCAGCTGGCCAGCGGTCTCCTCCTCGTCAAGGATCATGTCGACAATGTCGTAAACGCCCGTCTTTACTTCGCGGATATTCTCCGCCGTCGGGTTCTGGGACAATTTCTTGATCATACACTGCGAATATTTCTTAACGGCCTCGGCCTTTTTCCGCGGCTCCAGGTCCTTGTCCATGATCACACTGCGAAATTCCGGCGGCACCACTTCTTCGGGGCGCCACGCCGGATGCGTAATTGTTTCAGGGGCCATTTCCGGGAGCTTTTCAGCCGGGTCTCCAAGGGCTTTCCCTTCCGTCTTCTCAGGAGGCATGTATTCTTGCGGCGATATCGTGCTGAGCGA
>JBDKTK010000361.1:0-1516 GCA_039680225.1 Syntrophaceae bacterium | reverse complement strand
GAAATTTTTCAGTTAATGAACAATCCGGATATAAAGGAAAAATACGAGAAGTTCCTTGAAAATAAGAACTTCCGGCTGCATTCGCGATAAACGCGAACCGGCCGGCGCGCAAGCATTTCACGTTACCCCTCCCCGCTATGTGAATTAATCGAAATACGCCGCCTTTGCGGAAGCAGAAATGATTTCATTCTTTGTGCGCTTCCCCGAATCCATCATATCTGAACAGCGTACGGCGGCAGATATGATTTCCTGATTACCGGGGGTTCGGGGACTTCCGCGGGGTCGACAACCGCCTCCCATGAGCAGCGCGGGCAGAGAAAATACATGTTGCCTGTAAATTCGTGGTGGCCAAGGTATCCGAATACCACCCCCGCTTTCACAGGCGAGGCCCGGCCGATGGCGCCGATCTCCCCTTCGCTTCCGCAGCCGGGACATTTGAATTTTTGGGCCGGCATTTCATACCCTCCTTTTTGAGAAATTATTTGTTTCCGCCCCGGGCAGGCAACCGGAGACGATCTTCAAACCAGCGGCCTGCCGGTCTTAACGGGCTTTTCAGAATCTGAAAACCCATTTGTCCCCCCGTTGTACAAAAGCGCGCCCTGTTCGCAGATGGTCCCTTTCACTGTCTCAGTCCTCTGAGCTCCGACCACTCCCACAGGGTCTGCCGGCAGGACGGCTTTGCAGCGGGTGCAGAGCTGGTAAAAGTAACCGCTCGCAACGCTTTTGCCCAGGTATTCGTACGCTTCGGATGCCACCGGTGTACGGTCCAGCCGGAGCTCAATCCGGCCCTTGTTCGCGCAGGCCGGGCAATCCAGGATCGCGCTGTACATTTTGCATCCCCTTTTTATTCATGGGAGTGAGCTTATGATGAAATGTGATCGTCGGAATCCGAAAAAAAGCGGGGGGCCGGCCCCCCCCTTAAAGAGCCGCCCCCGGTCCTTCCGTCAGAAGCCCCTTTTCCCAGGCGCCCTCTCCAATTGCGAAATGAAGGCAGGGCATATTTTTTTTCAGATAAAACCGGCTGCTAAACTTGCGTGGACAGGAAGAACGGCAGGCCCATCTGGGCAATCTGGTCCTGGAACTCTTCAATCTGATCGATATGCCGGTCCTCATCCTTGAGTATCTTCTCCAGGATTTCGCGGGTGGCATAATCCGCGACGTCTCCCGCAAGAATTATGGCTTCGTTGTAAGCCTTGATGGCCGTCAGTTCCAGGCCGTGGTCGCCCGCCAGCTGTTTCGGCACATCAGCGCCGATTGCCATTTTCCCCAGCTTGCTGACGATGGGCGTCCCTTCGAGGAAAAGGATGCGGCCGATGAGCTCCTCCGCATGCTTCATTTCGTCGATCGCCCTTTTTTCAAAACTCGCGTGGAGCTTATTGTATCCCCAGTTGTCGGCCATCTCGGAATGCACCATGTACTGGTTGATCGCCGTCAGTTCCTCGGCAAGCAGATAATTCAACGCTTCAATGAGCTTCTTGTCGCCTTTCATGCATGACCTCCTGTTTATTGTTTTGCG
>JBDKTK010000360.1:0-25565 GCA_039680225.1 Syntrophaceae bacterium | reverse complement strand
ACCTCATCAGAATCTAAACAGAATCGAAGACGAATGAAGCTCAACAACTTAAGTCGTTTGTGTGAAGAGATCTGCAATTAATAAATATCTGAAATTAATATGCCGGCTCACCATAATTACGGTTAGAACATTGTATCCTCTGTTTTGACCACTCCCTCCCGGATCCGCCCCGGGAAAACCCGTCTTTATCTAGGCATGGCCGAACGGCTCCAGATTTTGAAGAGCGGGGCTGTCAATTTCATTTACACCTTTGATTGTTTCTTTAAGCATCTCTGTCATGAAGATAAGCTTTGCGATTATAAGGTCTCTCAGGATGTATTGAATAGCGTATTTCTGCGAAGGCCCTAAGAGATCTAATTTTAACGATGCTGACAACCTTGTAATTAGAGACTCGATATTCTCATTTATAGCCTTCTGGTCACTTGTCAGGTTTCCGTTATTCCTGATGCCCCATACAGCATAAACGATATAGCTTAAAGGCTCTGCCGCGAGCCGGATGTGGTTGGAAGAAAATAATTCGCTCGTTGCCATATTTATTTCCCTGCGGGTCTCGAGCATGATTTTTAAAAGCTCATCGACCTCATTAATCTCCCCCGACCTCATCAGTCACTCCGATAATTCATGAATTAAATTTCCATTCTCCCTGACGGGCGCTTCCTCAGCCAGGCTCCGTCATTGCCGGGACAGCTAAAATTCCCTGAACTCTGATTCGTCAAAGGGGATCACCTGGTCCGGCCTGACCTCGCCGCCCCCTGTCTTCCTGGTGCCCGGCAGTTGAATGGGTTTACCGGGCGCTTTCCCGTGGTCAAACAGGCGTCCTGCTATTCTTTGCGACATCATGGATTTAGCTGAGGTATCGCCGTTGCCCCCCACAACCTGCACGAGTTCCCCGACAATATCCCGCATTGCAAAAGCCTGAGAATTCAGCTCTTCGGAAGCGCTCGCGGATTCTTCCGCATTGGCCGCATTTTGCTGCACGACCTTGTCCATTTCATGGATGGCCTTGTTAATCTGTTCGATGCCCTGCGCCTGCTCGGATGAAGCAGCGGCAATCTCGTCAACAAGGTTGCCGACTTTCATGGCGATTTCCACGTTCTCTTTGAATCCTTCCCGGGTGGCCTCTGTAATCTGACCGCCCTCTTTGACAACCTTGATTGTATTTTCAATCAGGGAAGACGTATTTTTTGCGGCTTCCGCAGCCCTCATTGCCAGGTTGCGGACTTCATCGGCCACAACGGCGAAACCGGACCCCGCCTCTCCGGCCCTGGCAGCCTCCACAGCTGCATTCAGGGCCAGGAGGTTTGTCTGAAAGGCGATCTCATCTATCGTCTTTATGATTTTTCCCGTTTCCTCGCTGGACTTGGTTATTTCGCCTATGGCAGCGGTCATGCTTTCGATCTGCTGGTTGACCTTGCCGACAATGACCCTGGCTTCCGCCATCAGACTCTTTGCGGTGTCGGAATTATCGGCATTTTGCCTTGTCATGGACGACAACTCCTCCATGGAGGAAGACATCTCCTCTATGGCCGCCGCCTGCTCGGAAGCCCCCTCTGCCAGGCTCTGGCTGGCTGAAGAAACCTGTCCGGAGGCCGAAGCGATCTGGTCTGAACCGGCGTTTAACTTTTCAACCGCCCCCTGGATGGGGACCGCAACGGCTCGCGCTGCGAAAAAGGCAGTTACGACCGCGATTGCGGCAAAGAAAATTACTCCAAAAACAATAATATTCCTTGTGGTATGGACGGACTGAAGCAACTCGCTGGAGGGAATGGCTGTCACAACGCTCCAGCCGTTTGTTTTTACAGGGGCAAACCCGGCGTATTTATGGACCCCCTTGTATGAATATTCCTGGATCCCGGACTCGCCGGCAGTGGCTCTGCCCATAACTTTCTCCATCCCCTGCTCCTTGGCGAGATTAAGCTGCAGGACCTGTTTCGGGTCCGGATAGACGATGACGATGCCCTGCTTGTCGATCATATACGCATACCCTGTTTTGCCCAGTTTTATTTCATTTATTTTCGATGTAAGGAAGGAGACCTTCATAAGTCCCGAAATCACTCCTATGACTTGTCCGTTTTCCCCTCTGATCGGATGCGCTATCGAGCAGACGGGCTCATTGGATTTCTTTGAGATGACGACAGCATCCATACTGGACTGGCCCTGCATGCCTTTTTTGAAGTAGTCCCGGTCGGCGGCGCTGATGCCTTTCGACGCGCCGTTCACGCTGTCGGTAAAGGAGATTCCGTCTTTTCCTAATAAAACTATAAATTCATACCGGTCTTTCAAAACGGACTGAACCTTGGCGAGTTCATTCTGCAGAAATGCGATCCTGCGTGTTTCGCCGCCGGCGTTTGCTTCTTTTGCGGCCTGGATGACTGCATCCCCTTGAGCAAGAGTGGCTATTGCGTTGGATTCCGAGGTCATTACGCCGTCCACCATATCTGAGATGCTCTTCGAAATCATTGCGATCTGCTGTTCCGCTTCCGTTTCGATGGTTGATTTGGCGTTGAACACGGCAATGGCCCCCAGCACAGCGACAGGAATGACCGCCATCAGGCATGCGCCGACCATCATTTTTGTCCTCAATCCGCCCTTCGCAAAAGACAATCTTGCCATTTCAGACTCCTTTTTTTCTGCAAATTTGGTTATTCATTATCAATATCCAGGAATTCCCGGACCTTGTTTGACAGTTCGCTCATCCTGAAAGGTTTCTGA
Organism: Syntrophaceae bacterium; assembly: GCA_039680225.1. Taxonomy (GTDB): domain Bacteria; phylum Desulfobacterota; class Syntrophia; order Syntrophales; family UBA4778; genus JBDKTK01. The sequence continues at coordinate 22,853 of JBDKTK010000360.1, read as the reverse complement.
ATGAAACCCAGACAACCCGATTCCATGAGATGCTGGGTCCGGTCATCCATGCTGAAGCCGCTGGCCAGCATCACTTTCACTTTAGTATCTATTCTCTGCAGGGCTTCAAAAGTCTTCTCACCGGACATTCCCGGCATCACCATGTCAAGGATGACAAGGTCGATTTTCCCGGTTCTCCCCGCATAGGCTGAAACCGCTTCCTGGCCGCCGCCCGCGACAATGACACGGTATCCAAGGCTCTCCAGCATTTCTTTTGTCAACACCGCAATCGTTCTTTCGTCATCAACGACAAGGACTGTCTCCTTTCCCGAAGAAAGCGAATTGTCCCCGCGGGCATCTTTCGGACAGACCTCTCCCTCCCATGCGGGCAGGTAAATTGTAAAGGTCGACCCCCTGCCGGGTTCGCTTCTCGCCAGTATATATCCCCCGTGGTTTTTTATAATGCCGTAAGCCGAAGCCAGGCCGAGGCCGGTCCCCCTGCCGGGACCCTTTGTCGTGAAGAACGGGTCAAAGATCCTGTCGATGATTTTTTCATCCATGCCGATTCCCGTGTCTTCCACGGAGATTCCGACGTATTTCCCCGGTGCAATTATGAACGATCCCTTGTCGTTTTCCGGATTCAGGACATTGCGGGTCTCCACCCGCAAATTGCCGCCTCCCGGCATGGCCTGCCCGGCATTGATGAATATATTCAGAAACACCTGCTCTATCTGCCCCCGGTCCGCCTCCACTATCCAGACGGGGTCGACATAGCGCTTGCTTATCTCTATCCCCTTATTGGTGCGGCTGAAAATTGAAATGCTTTTTTCGATTATGTCGTTTATGTCCGTGGGCTGGACTTCGTACTTGCCGCCGCGCGCAAAACCGAGCAACTGTCTGGTCAGGTTGGAGCCGCTCTCAACCAAATCTTCAATGTTTCTCAATCTCAGATATCGGGGATCATTCGGCGGCAGGTGATACAGCATCAAATCCGTATTGCCCTGAATGCCCATCAATATATTGTTGAAGTCGTGGGCGATACCGCCCGCCAGAGTTCCTACTGCCTGCATCTTCTGGGCGCGCAGCAGCTGGGCCTGCAGCTTTGCATTGTCTTCCAGGACACGTTTGCGGGCTGTAATATCCATGACGGTGCCGGTTATGAGACTGCCGTCAAGGACAGCGCTTATCAGGATCTGTTTCGGCACGCCTTTTTTTGTCAGCGCCACTGTTTCGTGCTGATTTACTCTGCCTTCCCTGATCAGGGTCCGGACAATCCTTTTGCGGTCCTCCTCGTCTCTGTACAGCTTTGCGACGTCGATTGAGAACATTTCTTCAGCCGAGCCGTATTCAAAAATATCGGCAAACGCCTTGTTGGCAAAATTCAGGGTCCCCGTTATATCCGTCTGGTAGACGCCGATCGGAAAGTTGTCCACCAGATCGCGGTATTTCTTTTCCGACCGGATCAGCTTCTCTTCCAGCTCCTTGCGTTCCGTATTGTCCCGGAAGCATTCGATTGCGCCGGTGATTTCCCCCCCGGGACCGCGCAGCACCGAAGCCGTTGCATAGATGTGGGGGGAGTAATTTGCCTTCAGATTGGGCGTATAGGCCTCTCCGCTGAGGATTTCCCCCTGCTTCTTAAGATCAGTGTAGCTCCCGCGCAGCGACTCGTCATAATGAAGCGCGAGGTCGATCAGGATCGGCCTTTTCTCTCCGTAGAACGGGAGCGCGTACTCATATCCGCCTTTGCCCAGCATGTGTTCAGCTTTGATGCGGGTCATATTCTCCATGGCGAGATTCCAGGCGATTACCCGGCCGCCCATGTCAATGACAAGGGTGGCATCGGGAAGGAAATTTATGATGTCCGCAAGCTGCCTGCCGTCCTTTTGCAGAGCCGTTTCCGCGTTTTCCAGTTCAGCCACGCGCAAACGCAGGGATTCGATTTCCATCATCAGGTCTGTCTCCGGTCTGTCCATCCCTTCAGCGCTCATATCCTCTCTTGTGCCGACGCTCCCGGCCGAATGTTTCATCCGCAATTGCACAGTAAAGGGGCCTCTGTTCAGACCGGTAATTTTTATCCGGGACTTTGATTCGATCCAGGATGGCAGAGAAGAATCGATGATTGACGGGAACAGAACAGAGGTCCACCAACGGGTGTTTTCACGCAATTACAAATTTGCGCAAAGGGAATTTACACAGGAGATAATGAACTGACAATATTAAATGATTTGCAGAAAATATAACAAAAATTGTTATTTTTCAGGCCAGATTGGACAAAAAAGCGCTAAGGCTGTGCCCTTTGGCAATGCCCAGTTTCTGCCTGACGCGGTACCGGTGCATGTTGACGGCGCTCTCCGAAATTCTCAGGAATCCGGCAATTTCTTTGGTGGTCTTTCCCTCCCTGATCAGATTGGAAACCTGGATTTCTCTGTTTGTCAGATTGGAATACCTCGTTGAAAGTGTCCGGGCAAAGGGGGATATCATGTCATTTAAGCTGGATTCCAGGGCGCTGATATAATGATGATCCTTTTCGGATTTCAATTTCGATTTCAACCTCTCGATATTAGGCGAAATAAGGAATTTGACATTGGACAGGATTTTTTGTTCAACCTCTTTGCGGTCGTTTTCCCTTTGTTTGAGGAGGACCCTTAGAGCGGCGTTCATGTCTTCCAGCTCGCGGGCCTTGGTCTCCAGCTCCGCTTCTCTCTTCCTGATAGCGTCCTCGAACCGCTTCCGGTCGGTTATATCCCTGACCGATTCAATTGCTCCGGCGATTTTCCCCTTGCTGTCATAAAGGGGGCTTGCCTTTCCCCAGAGATAGGCCTTTTTCCCGTTCGTGCAGACCCATGCCTCAGCAATTCTGAGGCGGCCGTGTGCCCTGATGATGAAGTCATATCCCTTCTCGATTGTCCTGTTCGGTTTCAGAACGAAATCGATCAGCATAGGCCTTCTTTTCCTGTAAAAAGGCAGTGCGTACTCATGGTTGCCTTTCCCAAGCATATCATCGGTTTGGGCGCCTGTCATATCCGCGATTGCCCGGTTCCAGGCGATCACTCTGCCCTGGAGGTTTATGGCGAATGTCGCGTCCGGCAGGAAATCAATTATATCGGCCAGCCGCTGCTCGGACTCCCGCAGCGCCTCTTCCATTTTCCTGCGCTCGGAGATATCGAACAGGAACGAGAGCACCGCTTTTTCATCGTTGAGGGTGATGATCTCACAAGACCACAGGACCTCCTTGATTTCACCGTACTTGGTGCGGAGCCGGATCGGCTCCTCGCCAAGCGAACCCCTTTTCAGCAATTTCTGCACGAACAGGTCGCGAGTTCCGGGATCTTTCCATACGCGCAAATCCCGGACGGTGCGGCCGATCAATTCATCGCGGGAATAGCCCAGCAGGCGCAGACCGCTTTCGTTTACATCGATATAGCGCCCCTCGGAAGGAGTGCTTATGAATGTCGGCGCCGGACTCGATCGAAAAGCCTTGTAGAACCGCTCTTCGCTCAGCATTAATTCATTTTTGGACTGCTTTTTATTGGCAGTTGCTTGAGGTTGAAAGGGGCGCATATGTTCGATTTACTCAGTTAAATCCAAAAATCTTGATGACAGGTTATTATCGGCATTAATATTTTAATCTTTACGGCAATATCAATAATTCAAAAGGAAAACGGTATTTAAGAGAACTTGTTCGAAGATGCAGGCAATGCATTACAGGCAATCATGGCATTGTTTCAGGCTCTTTCACCCGGATTGCTTTTCATTTTCAGAAGGAAGTCTGATGAAGAATGCATCAAATCACATGAAATATGAAAGGCAGAGTCGTGCGGCTCTGCCTTTTTCGAATGGTTTAAAACCGAGGGCGCTATTTGCTTTCGGCCGTCAGCGGGATTGTATAGATATAGCCGGTGCCTCTTACGGCCTTTATCCTTTCGTTTCCGCCGTTGTCCGCACTTCCGAGTTTTTTCCTCAGCCTGCTGACGTGGACGTCTATGCTCCTGTCGTACGGCGTCAGGTTGCGTTCCATCACTTTTTTCGCCAGCTCGTCCCTGGGGACCACTCTGCCGGCGTTGCGGACCAGGAACTCCAGCAGATCAAACTCCATGGACGTCAGTTCGATTGGTTCGTTGGAGCAGATGACTTTGCGGCTTCCATAGATCAGCTCCAGGTCGCCCAGAACATATTTGAAAGTATTCAATCCTTTCATCGAATTCGATTTGGAGCGCCGCAGGATCGTCCGGATACGGGCCAGGAGTTCCCGGGCATTGAAAGGCTTGGGCAGATAATCGTCGGCCCCCATTTCAAGCCCCGTTATCCGGTCAATGTCCTCTCCCTTTGCCGAAAGCATTAATACGGGTATGCTTAATTTCTGCCGGATCTGTTCCAGGACCGCCAGGCCGTCAAGCTTTCCGGGAAGCATGACGTCGAGGACAATGAGGCTGTACCTCCTGCTTAGGGCTTTTTCAATGCCTTCATGCCCGTCGTAAGCCGTTTCAATTTCAAAACCTTCCGGCCGTAAAAACTCTTCGAGAAGAGAACAGAGGTCTTTATCATCGTCTATAATCAATATGCTGTCGGAGAAATCCATACCGGTGCCATATTTTTTGATTTCACACACGTATCATATGATCCCTGCTAGGGATTGTAAAGAATTGTTAAGGGCCGGCCCTCCTTAATAAGGCCCATGGCAGGGAGGATGAAAGGGAATTGGGGGCATACCTTCCCTGCCATGGGGTGGGGGTGGAAAACCACTATGAAAGCTGAAATGTAACCTGAGGATCTCCTGCTGTTCAGGCTTTAAGATCCTGAGAATGGAAAAGCGGTGTTTCAGTTCCAGTTCGAAAAGTGTGCTCTCCAGCCCCATTATCTCTTTCTGGACGGCCGTGATCTTGCCGGGATCGGGGTTCTTCTCAAGCCAGAGCAGCCCATAATCGCCGCGCTTACATATTATTTTGTCCATTACCGGCTTTGAGGCCTTTAGAAACTCTATTCTGAGTTCGTGGAGCTTTGCTTTCTGCTCTCCGGTGAGGTTCAGTTCCGGCAGCGTCATCATGCCGGGGCCTTTTCCAGGCAGCATACGGGGGGGATTCCCGGGCGGCGGGAAAAGATCCTTATCTTCGAAAGCGGTTGAATTAATGGGAAATGCGGCCAGCAAAATAACCGCAATAAGCAAGCATAGCTTTTTCATGCTCCATGCTCCTTTCATTATCAGTGCCCCAAGCCTATTGACTTGAAGAGGAATCTACAAGTTAAGACTTGTAAACTTGACAAGGGGCCTGGAGATGTGATGCTGAAAACGGGAGTAAAAATAAGGCCTGGAAAAAAACGCGCATCGATTGACACTCATGGGCGGTTTTCCCGGGCCGTTTTTTGAGGTGAAGAATAATTCAGGTCAAAATATCCAATTGGCTCGACATGTCAGGCCCGCCCGGCGGCAGGAGGTGCTGTATTATTTTCAACAGGTACTCTTTGGCGCTCGTGATGTCATTTGATTCAAGGGCGTCTTCAAGTGCGCTGAAATCGCCGGCCAGCGGATTTGTTGAATCCGAACCTGCCGACACGGTCCCTGTTGTGTCCTGGACAGTCGTGTCATTGTCGCCTGCGCCGATCGCCTGGATGTCGCTTTGCAATTGGGTGAATATGCTTTGGGCGCCGGCCAGGTCGCCCGAGAGGAGGGCCTGCCCAAGCGCGTTCAACTCGTCGGTTATCGTATCGGAGCCGTCCTCCGGGCCTGATGCAGAAGGCGGGCTGCCGCCCGGCGGCTGCATATGCTGCATGATCGTTGCAAGGATTTCCTGGGCGCTTTCAACATCCTCTGACTCGAGAGCGCTTCCCAATGCGCTGAAGTCATTGGCCAGCGGATTTGTCCCTGTGGAATCGGCCGGCTCGACCCCTGTTGCGGCCTGAACAGGAGCATCACTTCCGAGGGCCTGGACATCGCTTTGCAGTTGGGAAAATATGCTTTGAGCATTGGTCAGGTTGCCGGATTGCAGGGCCTGCCACAATTGGACCAGATCGGCCTTGAGCGGGTCAGAGCCTTTGTCCTGTTTGAATTGGGCCGTGTCCCGGCTGCTTGATGTGGAACTGTTTTGGCTGAAGTAGAGCTCATAAAGATAAGTATTGGAAGATATTCCGGATATTGACATGATGACCTCCCTTCATGTTTTTTATTTCTGAATCCGTTCTGAATAAGTAACCCGCAGATTGTTATCCGCTGTCCGCCTCCTTCCCGTCTCGCTGAAAAGAACTGACATGAAACAAAAATCCTGATAAATCCGAGTTGCATGCTCCTGGAAAATCGAAGCAACCGGTATGCCGGATTCCGGGCTGAATGGCCCGGGGCAGGCCGTCTTAATAAAAGTTTACAATTCAGAAGTTCCCGGCATCTTTACGGGGCTTTGCCCGGCATGGAACGGAGCAGGCAGGCGTGATTTACATTAAGCTCTCGTTTACATTTTTTTACAATTGCACCTCCGGGGAATTGCTCGAAAATGTCGGGCGGCCGGGAATAATTTTCCTGTCTTGCCGTAAATCAAGACAGGCCTGTCCGGAAAACCGGTTTACAAATATTTACAAAAAAATTCGGCCATGCAAAAATTTGTCATTGTATAAGTCGGCTAATGATAAAAAATAAATTGTTCATCAAAATATATCTTGGCTTTCTGGTGACCACTATCGTCACTATTGCAACTATGACTTTTCTGGACAGGCTCACGGGGTCGGGCCCGATGATAGACCGCCTGCGCCACCACATTGACAAATCCCTGTCCTTCTATTCCCAGGAAGCTGTCCGCATATTCGAAGGTGACGGGCCCCGGCCGCTGATCGAATACCTGGACCGGATAGAGCGGTTTTCCGGAGTGAAGCCCTTTCTTTTCGATTCGCAGGGGACCGAGGTGACCGGAAGGACTCCGCCCGCTGAAATAAAGGACTTTGCGCTGTCGGCAGGAGGCGGTCCGGAAGGTAAACCGAAATTGTCCGATGATATGCTGTTCGCCGCCAGGAAGGCCGACGGAACAAAGGGGGCTTATATCTTTGCAGTGAAGCTCCCGAAACCCTCTCCCGGATTTCGTCCTCCGGGGCCCCCGCCCCTGGGTCCTCCGCCCGGGCCCCTGGCGCTGCTTGGCCCTCCCGGACCGCCCCCTGACTGGATGCCTCTCAGCTTTTTGATCAGGCTGGCCCTGGGCCTGACCATATCAGGCGTCTTTTGCTATATTTTTGCCCGCTACATGACTGCGCCGGTCCTGAAGCTGGGGAATGCCGTCCGGCAGTTCGCCCGGGGAGACCTGGCGATTCGCGTCGGCGCTAAGCTCGGCGGCCGCGAGGATGAGATCTCGCTCCTTGCTCGCGATTTCGACAATATGGCCGAGCGGATCGAGTCATTGTTGAATTCGCAAAGGAACCTGCTCAGGGACGTTTCCCATGAGCTGCGCTCGCCCCTGGCCCGGCTCAATGTCGCCCTGGAACTCTGCCGGAAAAGCGCGAGTCCGGATTCCGATAAATACCTGGACCGAATTTCCCGGGAGGCCGACAGGCTCAATGAAATGATCGGACAGATCCTGGCATATAATAAAATGGAATCGAGGGCCTCGGGACTGAAGATTGAAAAGCTGGACCTGGAAGAACTGATCCGGGAAATTGCCGCGGACGCCGAGTATGAAGCCAAAAGCAGGAACCGGCAGATCAGCCTCAAGACCGAGCCGTGTGTGATTGAAGGAGACCGGGAGATATTGCGCCGGGCCCTTGAGAACGTGATCAGAAATGCAGTATCTTATACGGCTGAGCACAGCGCGGTTGAAATTGCGCAGGAGCGCCGTTCCGAAAAAGACAAAAACAGCGCCGTCATATCCGTTCGCGATCACGGCGCCGGGGTCCCGGAGAAAGACCTGGCGAATATTTTCCGTCCCTTCTACCGGGCGGATGAAGGCAGGGGAAGCGAGACCGGCGGGACGGGGCTGGGCCTTGCCATAACCGAATCGGCAATCCGTATGCATAACGGCGCCGTCAGGGCGGAAAACACCCCGGACGGCGGCATGATTGTCGAAATAACATTGCCGGGGATTCCCGCCGGCAGAGGTGTTCAGCAACCAGCCGAATGAAAAAAAGCAGGACTTGTGCAGCCCTGCTTTGCATTCTCCAACAGGTCAGGGGCAGACCGGCCCTCGACCCTCTTATTTGATTTTTCTCCTGACCCCGGCCAGGCCCAGCAGTCCCGTCCCGAGCAGCAACGCTGCGGCAGGCTCAGGAACGGATTCCGGCGGCTGCGGAGAATTGATATGCAACGATATCTCGCGCCTGGTCGAATCGGCAAAACTGCCGTAAAGAGTCGGGGTATTCGTGAATACTCCGTTCACCAGGCCGGAATTATCCAGGACCTGCCTGAATGACAAGGTCATGCCGTTGCCGCAGTCGCCGGCCCCGGGCCGAAGGGGGAATCGGGAGACGCGCCCCAATAAAATGTATTCGCCCCGACCTTATCGGAAATAACTCCCATGGCGTACGTATGCCCCGCCAGCAGCGTGAAATCGATTTCGGGTGAATCATACCATTGCGCGTTGGCGGCAAATGTGCCCGGATGCCCCGTTACCGCCTGCAATGCCGATATGTATACCGGCGAGGTTGTCTGCGCCCTGTCGAAAATCAGGAATTTCAGATTCCCGTCAGCCTGCGCCTGGCCGTAGACGCCAAAGCTGCCGATCTCCACATCGGAAGCGCCGACGACTACCTGGGCCAACGGCTGGTTCTGATTGGTGACCCCGAAATAGCTTGTGCCCTGGTATTCAATCATCAAGTCCGCATTTGCAGTTGCCGCAATTCCGATAGAGATGCCTATCGCGGCAATCAATGTAAAAAAACTCAGCCTCTTCATAGAATGTCCTCCTTTCAAGTCCGGATGTAATTAAAACCAAAAGACAACGCCGCTTTTGGTAGAAGGGTACTTAACCTTGGACAGGTCCGGTAGTCGGTTGATTCCTGAATACGATAGCGGTTTTCCTTAGAGGCATCAGGAAAAGACTGATTTACATTTCAGGACATTCAGGACAGGCGGATGTGCGGTTTTTTTAATGAAAGTTTAAATCGGGTTAAAAGTTATTTGAAAAAATAAAGAAGGGCCAGGCAGGAACATGCATTGGCCCTTTAGCTATTACAGGATTGCTTCTTTATGAAAAGAAATTCTTGATCATGCCCAGTATCGAGCGGAAATCCACGGCGCTTGAATCAACGCACAGGTGAAAGTTCCTCGCGTCCATCCAGTTTACCCCGATAATATCCTTGACGAACTTGGTCCTCCTGCGGTCCGATTCAATCACCTGGGATTTGACAGTTTCGTATTCCGCGTTCTTCCTGACTTCCATGACGCGCCTGATCCTGAATTCCAGCGGCGCATGGATGAAAACGCGAAAGACTTCCGGGCGGTCCTTCAGCGCGTAAAAAGCGCCCCTGCCCACGATGACCGCGCCGACTTCGTCAACCACCCTGTTCATGATCCTGCTTTCCAACTGGAACAGGTCGCGTTCGTAAACGGCCCGGCCCATTGGAGGTATAAAAGCAGATTCGGGCGCGCCGGATGAAAAACTCCTCAGAAGGCTTTCGATTATTCCCGCCGACCTCTCTTCCGCATGTTCGATGAGCGCGGTATCCACTCCCAGCCGGTCTGATGCCTCCCTGAGGATTTCCCGGTCCAGGTACCGGAAACCGAGCTCCCTGGCGGCAAGATAGCCGATATATGAGCCTCCGCTCCCCATCAGGCGTGAAATAACTATCGATCGGAATTTTCCCATATCCTTCGCTCCCGGATAAAGGTCTTTCCGGAATTTGTATCAAAAAAACCGTCGGAATAGAACCTGAATTATCCCATCGTGGAAATTCGCAAAGGGGAATTTGACAAGCGGACAGATTCATGATTACTAGCTCCTGCGTTGGATAAATCCCCCTGTGTCTCCCGGAAAGGGGGCTGTAATAAAGAGATTGGAGATCGTATGGGAAGGGTAAGCATAGTCAAAATAAACCGGGAAATGGGGCCGGCTCTGGAGCGGGCCCTTGACCTTATCGGAGGCATAGGGGAATTCATCCGCCCTCAAGAATTTGTGATGCTCAAGCCGAACATCAACGGCACGGAAGGTGTCACGAGCATTGAGCTGGTTGAAAATGTAATCAGGCTTTTAAAGGATTTCGGTACCAGGAAGATAGTCCTGGCCGAAGCCACCTTCGGCAACGAGCGCATGACAGATATGTTCTTCGCCAGGACGGGCTATACTGAGCTGGCCCGGAAGTACGATATCCCGCTGATCAACCTCAACAGGTCCGAGGCCGTCGAGGTGAAAGTAAAAAAGCCCCTCATCCTGGAAACTGTCAAAATCGCCGGAGAGGTGTTTGAAGCGGACAGCATCGTAAATATCCCTGTCATGAAGGTCCATTATGCCACGGGGATCACGCTTGCCTTGAAGAACCTGAAGGGTCTGCTCGTGCGGGACGAGAAAAGGCGCTTTCACGAGGCCGGGTTGGACAGGGCCATCGTGGATTTGAACAGCATCGTAAAGCCCGCCCTGAACATCATTGACTGCAGCCGCTGCATGGAGCGCATGGGGCCGCGGGGAGGGGACATGGTGGACCTGGACCTGCTCATCGCCGGGGGAGACAGGGCGGAAACGGATTATGCAGGCTGTCTTGTCATGCAGCATAGCCTGGAAGAAGCGAAGCATATCCAGTTGTATATCGAACATAACGGCATTGATGTTACAAAAACAGAAATCCTGGGCGAGAGAATCGAGGACATCAGTTATCCTTTCAAGAAAGCGCGGATGCACTGCGCGATACCGAAGGGCTTTTTCGTCCACGATATCGATGCGTGCAGCTCCTGCATGAACGCGCTGCTGCTCTCATTCGAGCTTTACGGACAGGAGCCGCCCCGGGAGACGCATGTTTACCTCGGCACCAAAACAGATAAAACGCCCGCAACAGGCGCCTGCCGGGTGGCTTTCGGCAACTGCTGCGGTGAAGGGGCAGGATGCGACATCCGCATCAAAGGCTGCCCTCCCTATCCCTTTGACCTGAAGAACAAGCTCGAAATTTAAACCGGGAAAAATAAAAAAGGGCCATGGACGGCAATGCCCATGGCCCTTTTTGAATTTGATTGGGAATTATTTCTTCTTCTTTTCCGGTTCCGGCACCGGTTCCTTGATGCCGGCTATATTCCTTGCGTACTCCACGAACTCCTCCAGCGGCGTGCGGAAGCGAACGACCAGCCTCGCGCCGTCCGGGGAGCCGCCGCCGTGCATGCAGCCGGGGACGCCGGCCCCCAGGGTGAGCCACTCGATCAGGCGGGCCGCCCGCGCCCTGGTCTCGGCGCTGAAGTTAACACCGGCCTTGACCGCCTTCTGTATCTGCTCCCCGTATTCGGGATTGCTGAAATCCTTGTATGACGGGAAGCAGCCGGTCTCGACGATGCCGCCCCCGATATCCTGGCACAGCCGTTTCGTCTCGTACGGCAGCGTGGCGACGTGGACCTTGTTGGCATGGGCCAGCAGGGAGTCCGACACCCAGCTGACCGCCGGGTGCTTCTTACCCATGGCCATGGCGCCGATCCCCATGCCGAACGTGGTCTCGTTGTTGACCGCCATATCGACTATCTTGTTTATGAAAGTCCCCGCCGAGAGCCCGTTGGCCCGCGCGATCAGGGCCGCCGCGCCGACCATCACGTCTCCCTGGCCGGCCACGCACGCGCCGATGCAGGCCCGGTAATTGGCGGTGAACTGGTCGATGATCATGCCGGTGTACTTGTATTCCCCGCACATGAAGACCCTTTCATTGGGCACGAATGTATCCTTGAAGAGGAGATATGCCTGGGTGATCCCCGTCTCCGGGATATCGAAACCGTCTTCGTATTCCCTGCCGTCGCTCGCCCGGCGGGTCTCCACTATGGTGAGCCCCTCGATGTCGCGGGGCACCACGCAGGCCAGGCAGAAATCCCTGTCCTCTTCCCGGTAGCCGCTGCCCGGGAGAAGGAATATTTCATTGGACGCAGCCACGCCGCAGATCATCGTCTTGGCCCCGCTGATCACGATGCCGTCCGGGCGCACTTCCCTGACGCGGACGTTCGAATCCGGGTTGGGCTGCTGCGAGGGCCTGAGACTCCGGTCCCCCTTGGCGTCGGTGAGCCCGCCCGCCACCACCAGGGCCTTGTCCTGCGCTTCGAGAATCCATTTTTTCAGCCTTTCGTGATATTTCGTCCCGAACTCCTTGTCCATGTCATACGTTACATTCCACAACACGTTCTGGGCGTTCCAACCCACGCACAGCCCCCCGCTGCAAGTCCCCGTCAGGCGGTACATGGCGCGCTTGAACCTGGAGTTGGCAATGACGTCTTCCATGCTCTGCATCATTGAATTGAACCTGTGGATCTTTTCGCCGTCAAAGGATTTCGCAGTGAATATTGCCGCGTATTTCTCGTCGTGGGCCGCATCGAAAGCCCGGGCATGGCTCTCGACGGTGCGGCGCGTGGCCGGGTGGGTGTTTACGTCCTCAATCAGCTCGCCGAATTTGTAGATGTTCGGCCTCATTGCTTTCAGTGACTGGAGATATTCTTTCCTTGTCTTTAACGCCATAAGTCCCTCCTTGGTTTTTAATGCAACGCGGTCAAATGAAACCACGGTTGAGCGTCGGCTGGCAAACTATTTTTTCTTCAGCATGCCGGTCGTATCGACGGATCGCAGCACCTGGATCTCCTCGGCCGTCGGTTCCGGGACGACCGTGACATTGAGCGAGACCTTCAGGTCCCAGTCTGTATTCGCTTTCATCTCTTCAATACTGGAGAAGGGGAAATACGAATCAGATGTAACAGGATAATTATTGACGGCATTAAAGCCGGATAACACGAAAAGATGAACTTGGGGGCATAATCAGGTATAAAGGGCAGGAACGTCAAATAATATTTATCAGGAATAAAGTTGTAATATTCCCCCATTCTCTAATAACATGCCCCCAATGAAATCAAAGGAGATCCGAAATGAATATTTCAGAGGCAATCACGAAAAGGAAGAGCGTCAGGGCATACCTGGACAAAGAAATCTCCGCCGGCGATCTGGAGAAAATAATTGAAGCGGGCCGGTGGGCGCCCAATGCCGGGCCGTTCCAGATGACTGTGGTCCGCAACGCGGGGCTGAGGAAAAAGATAAACGACCGGACCCTTGACGCCATGGTCAAATCCGGTATCCCGTTCCTGCAGCAGAGGGCGGCCCTGCCGGGCTATCAACCGCTTTACGGGGCGCCGGTGCTGGCTCTGCTTTCCGCGCCCAAGGAGGGACCTTTAGGTGCGATAAATACGTCGCTTGCGGCGGGAAACATGATCCTCGAGGCCACGGGACTGGGGCTCGGATCTTGCTTTCTCGTGTCCCCCACCCTGGCGCTCAACCGGGATCGCGAACTCTTAAGGGAAGCGGGGGTCCCCGATGATCACGTCCTGCAGTGCGCCGTGGTCCTGGGCTACGCCGCTGCCGAAAACAGGTTCACGGCGGGCGAGCGCACTATTAAAGGGACCCTGAAATTCATCGACTGAATCTGCTGCGGGAAGGCATTGGATAAAAAGACGCAGGGGCGTATTGCCGCACGCTCCTGCAGTGAGGCTGGCTTTTGCCTGGGTCTTTTATTTCGGGGCCTGTTTCGCTTTGGGCTGAGCCGTTTCCCGCGAGGCCACGGCCACTGCCTGCAAAAGTCCGGCAGCCTGGGGGCTTTTTAATCCTTTGACCAGGATTTCAGGCGGCTTTACAGGTTTTCCGTAATAAGCGAAATTCCATTTGTCCCGGGGGGCAACGACAGCGCCGTCCAGGGCTACCCCGCCATACAATCCCTTTGCCTTGGCAAAGCTGAGGATATCGGCGCTGAGGTTGGCTGTTGAAGCCGCTGCGCCGACTCCCATCGGCCCGACCGCAATTCCCGCGTCAACTCCGAGTTTGAAACTGTTGGACATGAACGCCGCAATCCCGCGGTCCGACATGATCAGGAGGACTATTTCCGCGGCCTGTCCTCCCGCCTGCAATCCGAAACTTGCCCCGGCGGCGGTGTAAAAGGCCGGCCCTGTCCAATCATTCGTTTTCCCCACCCTTTGGACAAGCACTCCGCTGCCGCCCTGGGCCCCGATAATGAATGCCCCCTTGATCTGCTGGGGAACAATAAAGATACCCCTGGCCCCGGGCAGGAGGTCGCGCATGGCGCCCATGTTTGGATCATTAATGAAGTTGTTGAATGTAAGCTGCGATTTCTCCACGAGCTGCTGGGCCTCGATCCGCTCCTGGTCTGACGCCGCTGCGGTTGTTGCAGCCGGGCCTTTTGCGCACGAGATCAGAAATATCGCGAAAACGCACAGGATAAATATTTTACCTGCAAATCTCATGGTGCACCTCCCTGTATTTTTTAAATGAACAACATGCAGTAATTGTGCTGAGAAACGCAGGGAATAGACAATAAGTTTTTCCCTGATTTCCCGTTTCAAAAAAGATGAAAACAGAAAGGGTTTCGCCGGGAGGCCTGAAAGGAAGGGGTGTCTTCCTTAATTGTATTGTCCCCCCGGTTTCCCCCCAAACAGCCCATATTGCCACGGCAATGCCGTTGCTGTAGGTAATTGCCAACATGCTCTCCAAATTTCGGAAGCGGTCCATTTCTTCTTGTTCATGCGGTCATATCCTCCTTTCAGGCGGGGGCTCCCGGGAGCCTCGGCGCAAGCGGAATCCCGGATTCAAAAAAACACTTCCCCGTTTCCAGACAGCGCCCGGGGCAACAACAAAAGCCCGCAATCCTCTTTAAATTCCCATGACCTTGATTTATAGTGGCGAAATGAAAATTCGTGAAATAAACGCGAAGAGCATTCTTTCCAAATCCCAGGTCTACGACTATGCCCTCAACTCTTACGTGGGCTGCGCCCACGAATGCGTCTACTGCTATGCGAAGTTCATGAAAAGGTTCACGGGGCACAGGGAGAGGTGGGGGGATTTTGTCGACGTGAAGGTGAACGCCCCCGAACTCCTGGCCGAAGAAGTGAAAAAGAAAAGCATCGGGCGCGTTTGGGTGAGCGGGGTATGCGACCCTTACCAGCCGCTGGAGAAAAAATACGGGCTCACGGGGAAATGCCTGGAAATCCTGGCCGCGAGCGGCTGGCCCTTTACAGTCCAGACCAAATCAGACCTCGTTCTGCGCGATCTTGAAATCTTCAAGAGGGCAAAAGACTGCGAGGTCGGGTTCACCGTGACCACTGCGGACGATTCCATCAGGAGGATATTCGAACCGGGCGCGTCGCCCATCGGCAGGCGGATAGAGGCTTTAGCGGTCCTGCACGGGAGCGGCATCAGCACCTTCGCGATGATTGCGCCGATCCTGCCGGGTGCCGGGGGGCTTGCAGGAGAACTCAAGGGCAAGGTCGATCATGTCCTTATAGACCGGTTGAACTATAATTACGCCAACCAGGCCTACAGGAAACACGGCCTGGAGTGGGCCGGCGAGGACAGGTTCTTTTCCGAAACGAGCGAGGAATTGAGGAAAGCTTTCACGAAAGATGGAATACCGGTGAACGTCGTCTTTTAACGGCGCGATCTGTCATGCAGCAGAGGGCCTTTTCTGAATTGACTAAATCCGGCCGATGCTCTAAGAAAACCAGTCAGCAAATTTCCACGAAAAACTCACCAAAATACTCAAAGGACCAGGCAATGAAAGACAAGGCCATCCAGGACTTCTATCCCGATGAATTCGCAAACTGCTTCGGATGCGGGCGGCTCAACAAGGAAGGGCTGCATATAAAGAGCTACTGGGAAGGCGAGGAGAGCGTCTGCCATTACACGGCCGAGCCCCGGTACTCAGGGGGGTTCCCCGGGTATGTTTACGGGGGGCTCATCGCATCCCTGATCGACTGCCACAGCGCGGCCACGGCTTCCGACGCGAAGATGCGCGCGGACGGCCTCAAGCCGGGGGACAGGCCCCCGGTCCGGTTCGTTTCCGCCTCGCTCAAGCTTGATTTCCTGAAACCCACCCCGATGGGGAAGGTCCTGGAGCTGAGGGGAAAGGTCAAAGAGATCAAGGGCAGGAAAGTCGTCGTGAGCGTCACGCTGTCCGCGGAGAACGAGGTCCGCGCGACCGGTGAAGCGGTACTGGTCCAGATTCCGGCTTAGAGCTTATCTTCTTCATAAAAAAAGGGGGCGAACTCCCGATTATGGTATCGCCCCTTTTTTTTATTTCACGCCGTCCGGCTCAGGGCACAACCTCGATCCCTTTTTGCTTCAGGTAGTCCTTGACCTGGCGGATGCTGAACGTCCGGAAATGGAATACTGATGCGGCAAGCAGGACGGATGCCCCGCCTTTCACGACGGCATCGTAGAAGTGCTCGAGCTTTCCTGCGCCCCCCGATGCCACGACGGGCAGGCTGGCGGCCGACGATACAGCCCTGGTGAATTCCAGGTCGTAACCGGCAAGCGTCCCGTCGCCGTCCATGCTCGTGGGCAGCAGGACGCCGGCGCCGAGCTCCTGGCACTGCGCGGCCCAGGCAATCGCGTCCTTGCCGACCGGTTTCGTGCCCCCCGAGATCACCAGTTCGAAGCCGGACGGCATCGCCTTGTTCCTCCGGGCGTCGATGGCGATCGTGATCCTGTCCGAGCCGAATTTCTTTGCCGCCTCGCGCACGAGGCCGGGATTGTTCACGGCGGCGCTGTTCATGGAAACGTTCTTCGCCCCCGCGGAAAGGACCAGATCGATGTCTTCAAGACTGTTGATGCCTCCCCCGACCGTGAGCGGGATTTTTATGACTGCCGAAACCTGGCGCACCCACTCCAGGCGCGTCTTGCGGTTCTCCAGGGTCGCTGCTATGTCCAGCATGGCCAGTTCATCCGCGCCCTCGCCCTGGTAAAAGGCCGCGTTCTCGGCGGGGTCGCCGGCATCCCGGATATTCACGAAGTGGACGCCCTTGACAACCCGGCCCCCTTTCATGTCGAGGCATGGCATTATCTTTACAGGTCCCATATTTTTCGTCCTTTCTGATCCTGAAATTTCCAGTTTTGTACAGGAACGCCCAACTTGATGTCAAACATAAATCAGTCCCGATGAAAGCTGCACCCGGATATTCCGCAATGTATATAAAATATCCAATCGGGCTGGATACCTTATTACCATTCTAATGCCACAAGTCAAATTCCATGTACCCATAGAGAGGATAATTCCAGATAAAATCAATATTTACGGGAAGGGGCCCCGCCGCGGCACGGTAGTTGAATCATGCTGAAGACATGGTTGTACCTGGAAAGTGAAGTTTGGAAGAAAGCAAATTTGCATAAAATAGAAAGGAACGGAAATGAAAAAATTAGTGTTGGCGATTATCTTTACACTGGCAGCCGCCACCGGCGTTTACGCCGCAGATGTCGGCGTTTCGGTGAGTGTCGGCCAGCCCGGGTTTTACGGGCGCCTGGATATCGGTGACTTTCCCAGGCCTCAAGTCGTTTACGCGAAACCCGTCGTGGTCCGGCCGGCCCCGGTGCGCGTCGGGGAGCCTGTTTACCTGCACGTTCCCCCGGGGCAGGCTAAAAACTGGAGCAGGAACTGCGGCAAATATAACGCCTGCGACCGGCCCGTCTACTTTGTCAAAGAGAGATGGTACAACAAGGTCTATGTACCCCAGTACCAGGCCCGGCATGGTAATTATGGACACGGAAACCAGGGAGGTCCCCAGGGCAGACATTAACAGGACGGAGAAAAGCCGCCCTCGACAGGCGGCTTTTTCTCCAGACATGTTGGGGGGATGTTCATTTGCCGGGGGCGACCGGCGGGCCATCCCCTTATCTATCCTGATCAGTAAGTAAACGTTACCGCCGCGCCGATGGAGAGCCGTTCGGAGTACTGGCTTTCGATATTGAAGCGGAAACCCTTCCCGATCGGTGCTTCTATGCCGGCGAAGACCCCCACGGCGGATTTGTTTTTTATGGTTGTATCCCCCGCGAACTGCAGTCCGGGCGCTGCCGGGGAAGGGGAGGCTTCGGCTTCGGCGTGATGAAAATACGGCCCCAGGTAAAATTTTGTATCGGCCACGGCCATCTGGCCGCCGATGCCGAAGTTCAGGTCCCACATGTTTTTTATCTTTAAGCCTGCCGTATAAGGCCCGCCGGCCCGGATCCCGGATACTCCGTCGGAGAAATAGTTGAAGAAATACGTTCCCTGCAGGAAGGCGCCCACCCCGAATATTTTGCCATAGGGATAAAAGAGCTTTCCGCCCAGGGTGCCGAAGAAATTGTTCCAGGTGTCGTTCAAGTCGCTCCTCGAAGCAGAAGTCAATGCATCTGTCGGGCTGAAGGCGTTTTCCAGCTTCATGTCGGCAACTCCGAGTCTGCCGTAAACCTCCCACAAATCGCGCGCGCCGTAGCCGGCGTGGGTATAGAGCTGGTTCTGCTTCAGCACGTAATCCCCGCCGTCCTTGAACTTGTCCTCATAGCGCCAGTAGCCGATGGCGGTATGCAAACCGCCGTCCGGCCTCGAGACAGGCTGGGGCGGGCCGAACAGGGAGCCCGCAAATATCGAGACGGGAAGTAACATGACAATCAGGACGCCTGCCGCCGCTGCACTGATTCTTTTCGTGTTCATTTCTCTTTCCCATTTTCATGAAGGTCCAATGACTTCATTACGCTGAAACCCGGATATTCCAACTGCCCCACCCTGACCCCCGCGGGCCGGGGCGGCTCCGCTTTGCCCCTGGCCGACTCGATCTTGCCGCGGCGGTACTGGGCGAAAGCGTCGCGCATGGCGATGTACGGATCGATCGCCGCCTCGGTCAGCGCCTCGTAATCGCCGATGCGCAGGGACGTGTCGTTGACGACGCCGTAAGTCCTGACCGGCACCCATTCATACCAGAGCAACAGATAACTGGGGTGGAGGAAATAATCTCCCGCGATGTTGATCGAATCGCGGGCGCTGGAGGGGCCGAGAAAGGGCCATACGATATAGAAGCCCTGACCGACTCCATACAGGCCGAGGGTCTGGCCCAGGTCCGCGTCTTTTTTCGGGATCTCGAGCTGCTTGGTGGACGCGGGGTCCATCAGGCCGCCGATTCCCCAGACAGTGTTGACGGTAAAGCGCCCCAGTTCCGCCGCCGCCCCGCTGAAGTCCGCCTGGAACAGCATGCTCACGAACCGCACCGGAAAGCCGAGGTTGGCGAAGAAGTTGCTCACGCTCACCCGCGGCGTTTCGGGAACGACCTTCGCATAGCCCTGGGCGACCGGTTTCAGCACCCAGTAATATAACCTGTCATTGAAGGTGAACATGGCCCGGTTGAACTTTTCGATGGGATCGGCTATGGCGGCCGCCTGTTTCCCTTCGCCCTCCTCCAGCCCGGGGGCCTTCTCGAGATCATTCATGTCGTCTTCCGAATCATTTGCCGCCGGCTGCGGCGAAGGCCCCAGGACCCTCTTGGCCGCAAACGGACTCTCAGAACCAGGTTGCATCACGGCGGCAGCGGGTCCTCCGGAAAATGGGGGCCGGTCCGCAGCCGGCATCATTTCCGGCTGTGACGGGACGATCCGGGACGTGACGGGAACAGGGCTGCTGTGGGCGCAGCCTGCAAATACAAATGAAATGACCAACACCAGAAAAGAAACACGTTTCATGTCTATGTTCCTTTTTCACCCTATCCCCCTCTGGAGGGGGGTGGGGGAGGTTAACCACTCTGGTTCAAATCCATTTAACTTTCCCATGCTGTTGGGCGGGCCTGAGCGCCTGTTTATTTCTTCTTCACTCTCTTGCGCAGGATGTCGAGCAGCTGATCGGGGGAATTCTTGGAAAGGATCTCGTTGAACTGGGTGCGGTAGTTCTGGACCAGGCTCACGTTTTCGATCACGACATCATAGGCCTTCCACGCGCCGCCTTTCAGGATGACCCTGTAGACGATGGGGACCTCCCTGTTGGAAGTTACGACCGTGGAGCGCACTTCCGCCAGGGTCGGCGAATTCATGACCTCTTTTGAAAAGACGATCTTCTCATTGTTATAAGCGAGGATCCTGTCGATATATGCCTTTTCCAGCACCTGGCGGAACAGCGGGATGAACTCTTTTTGCTGGGCCGGGGTGAATTTTTTCCAGTTCCTGCCGAGGCTGCGGCGCGAGAGCTCTTCCTCGTCGAACATCTGTTCGTAAAGGACCTCGATTTTTTTCACCTTCGCATCTCTCGGCAGGGACTTGTCGCTGACGATTGCCAGGACTTTATTGATGTACCCCTTGATCGTGTCCAGGGGCGTCCCGGCAACGGCTGCGGAAGAAAATGCCAGGAGCAGAATGATGCACAAACCGAAAATGATTTTTTTCATTTTGTTTGCCCCTTCGCGGCCGGCTGGCCGCTGTCGCTGTTTTTCACTTCGCCGAATGCGTATTTGCCCACGAGGTCGACAATATCGATTGCCGATTGTGTTTCTATGATCGTGCCGCCCGGCTTCAACTGCTCTTCGGAGCCGCCCGGGTCGATGCTGATGTACTTGTCGCCGATCAGGCCTTCCGTTTTAATCGATGCAATGGCGTCGGCATATACGGTCACGCCGTTTTGAATGCTCATATCCACCAGCGCCCTTTCATTTTGCTGGTCTATCATGACTGCCTCGACTCGTCCTATCTCAATCCCGTAAATGTCGACGGGGCTGCCGACCCGGAGGCCGGACACGTTGGTGAACCGGGCATTCAGGTAATAGGTGTCGGTCCCGAGGATAGTGACATGGCCGAGCTTGAGCGTCATGTAAGCTATGGCGAGCAGCCCGATTACCACGAAGATCCCCACGACGGTTTCCATGGCGTATTTTTTCATTGTCCTGCCTTTTTCAGATCACATGTTGGTTTGCCCGCAAGGGATGCGGGCGATTTCCCTGAGCTGCTTTCTGGCTGTTTCCAGAACATTATCGATTTGCGACCCCGTCTGGCCCTGGGCGATTCCGGCCAGGATAAGCAAATCAAAGCTTGCCCCGAATTGCGGATTTCTCAGTGAGCACGACAGGGTGTCGCAGGCGCCGTGCTCCCGAAAATCCTTGATGAAATCATCGAGGAGCCCTTGGGCTTCTTCCATGTCCGAGAACGGCAGTATCGTGATGAACTCGTGGTTGTCGAGACGGGTCGAAAACCCCCCTGTGGCGCCAAAGTGCTTTTCTATGTACGCTCCGAAGCAGCGGATCATCTCCTGGGCCGTTTCGTACCCGAACCCGTCCGTTATCCTTTCCAGCTGTCCCAGGGTGAAAAATATGAGGACGAATTTTTCTTTTTCCGTCCGGCCCTTCAATTCGGCCTGGTATCGGATTTTGAACTGCCGCTTGGAATAAAATCCGGTCAGCTCGTCCCGGAGTCCTTCCAGGCTCCTGATCACCTCGTCCTTGAATGGGTGGTCGAATTCCTCGAGTTCTTCCGGGGTCCCCTGGAAGACGATCCGGCGGTCATAGAGCGCCAGGATGCGGTTGGAGATGTAGTAAACGTCCGGGATGGCGTGGCTGACCATAATTGCCGTGAACCCGAATCTGCGGTGGTACTCGGCGACCATGCTGAGGATCACGTTTTTCCTTACCGGGTCCTGGCCGGTCGTGGGCTCGTCGAAAAGGACTATCCGGGGGTCCGTCACGAGGGCCCGCGCCAGCGCGACGCGTTTCTGCATGCCGCCCGATATCTCGGAAGGGTACTTGTCCGCGGCATCTGTCAATTCCGCCTGTTCGAGCCGGGTCTGGACGCGGCGGTCGATCTCCGCCTTGCTCAGGTTGGTGGTCTCCAGCAGCGGCATGGCGATGTTCTCAAAGACAGTCATCGAATCGAACAAGGCGTTCCCCTGGAACATGTAGCTCATCTGGGCGAAGTAGGATGATTTCTCGGAACTCTTCATTTCATTGAGGGCCACGCCCCGGAAGAGGATGGCGCCTTCGTCAGGTTTCAACAGTCCGATGATGTGCTTGAGCAGGACGCTCTTCCCCGTGCCGCTCAGCCCGATTATTGTGGTCACCTCGCCCTCGTATATCTTCAGGTTCACGTCTTCGAGGACTGTATTTGAACCGAATCGCTTGGTGACATTCCTGAATTCTATAAGCGGGGCTTCCAAGTTATTCACCTAAATCAAAAGTGAAGTTACAACATAATCCGCCACCAGGATCAGGACGCAGGACATGACGACTGCAGATGTTGTGGCGAGGCCGACGGCTTTGGCCCCATGGCTGTCCGTGCGCATGTGGGCGAAGTATCCCTGGTAGCTGCAGACCATCGCGACGATCACGGCAAACACAATAGCTTTAATGAACCCGTCCTGGACATCCTTTAAATCAACGCTTGACCTGACCCGGTAAAAATAAGTGCCGGCATTGACTCCCCCCAGCAGCATCACCCCTGACACGTAGCCGCCGAGGATCCCTATGAGATCATAGAATGCGGTCAGCAGGGGAAAGCTGATTATGGAGGCTGTGATCCGGGGGCTGATGAGGTACCTGAGCGGGTCGATGCGCATGGTATCGAGGGCATCGATCTGTTCGGATATGCGCTGGATGCCGATCTCGGCCGTCATTGCCGAACCGGCCCTGGCCGTGATCATGATGGCCGTGAGCACGGGGCCGAGCTCTCTGATGAGAGAAAGGGCGACAAGGGTCCCCAGCGCCCCCTGCGCGCCGAACTTAACCAGGGCGTAATAGGACTGCAGCCCCAGCACCATCCCGGTGAACAGGCTCACGAGCGCGATAATCGTCACGGACCTTGCGCCGATATAATAGACCTGCTGGATAATTTTTGTCAGCTGCTTGGGCCGGAAGATCCCGGCCAGTGCCAGGAAGAGGAATATGGCCGAAGCGCCCAGGTTGTTCACCCAGCCGGTCGCGCTCCTGCCGATCGCGGCAAAGGGGCGGGCAAGAATTTCCGGAAAGT
>JBDKTK010000359.1:0-14537 GCA_039680225.1 Syntrophaceae bacterium | reverse complement strand
GAGGCAGAGGAGAACGAGATCCCCCGGGGACGGCCTGAGCAGGCAACCCGCCGCCGCAACCGCCTCAACCATTCTCCCGGATACGAGCGCCTGGAAACCGGCACCCATCCGGCGCTCAATAATCCCGTATTCAAGCATCGGCTCGGCCCTTTTTATTTTTTCAGCTAAATTATTCATGTATCCTCCTTTTAGCCTTCCGCCTCGGCCAGATCGGGATCGGTGCCCAGTGCGGCTTCGCGATTGGAATTGTTCCAGATAGTATGCTCTTCTTTTGCCATGTGCATTTTGGCGCGAAACATTTTCGCTGAAGTGAAGTCGGCGGACGTCAGATCGGCATGGGAAAAGTCCGCGTATGTGCAATCCGCGCTCAACAGCTTTGCTCCGCGGCAATTGCTTTTTGCGAACAACGATTGCTCGAGATCGGTCCCGCTCAAGTCGGCCAGATTGAGATCGCTTTCCTCAAAGCACGACTGCTTAAGCTTCGCATTGCGCAAGCTGGCGCCAACCAGTTTAGCTCCCATGAAAACAGAGCGTTCGCCTTTCGCAGAGTCGAGTTTTGCCCCGGACATATCCGCATTCATGAAGTTCGATTGCGTTATATCGGCCGCGGTGAAGTCGCATTTCTTCAGATCAGCCCCTCCGGCCTGAACCATGATGAATTGCGCCCCCCTGAAATTCTGGCCTTGAAGGGCACAGTCGCGCAGAAATGTTTTATATATAATTGCCCCCTCAAGATTGGCGCCGCTCAAATCGGACTCGAAGAAAACGGCCCGCGACAGGTCGGCCCCTTTCAGGTCCGCGCCTTTCAGTGATGCCTTGGAAAAAAGGGCGCGAAAGAGTTTAGCCCCTGCCATGATTGTGTTTTCCAGTTTGGCATTATCCAGAATGCCCCGGGAGAGATCGGCTCCCGTCAGGTCGGCCCCCGAGAAATCGGCTCCCGAAAGCACGGCCCTCTCCAGGACGGACCCCCTGATGCTGGCCCCGCGCAGGTCCATTCCCATCCACAGGACCTTTGTCAAATCGACGTTATCCAGCTTAGCGCCATTGAAGTTGCATCCCTTGAACCCGGTCCTCTGGATTTTGGCGCCGGTGAAATCGGCGCCCCGGAAGACGACATTTTCGAAACGCGCGCCGGAGAGGTCCTCGCCGGCGAGATTAATCCCGGAAAGGTCGACGTTTTCGATGGTGTCGTCGCGCCCGATGGCTGCGAGCAGTTCCTGTTTCGTCATTGTTATTTCTTCTTTTTATCCTGCTCGGGGATAAGATCGACCCTGCCCTGCAGCTTCGTCATTTTCACGTTGGCGCCGTCGAATTTGGTGTCGCCCACACCGGTGCGGAAGAATTCCACCCCGTAAAGATTGGCGTCGCGCAGGTCCGCTTTTACTATTTTTGACTTGCGAAGCGAACCGCCGAAAAGGTTTGCCCCCCGCATATCGACTCCGCTCATGTCGGACTTGGTGAACCTCGCCTGCGGCGCCCTGATGCCCGAGAGGTTAGACCCGTTAAGATTGCATTCCTGAATAAGCCCCCGGGAAATCTCGGAACCGCGAAAATCGCAGGCCGGGATTTCCGAGTTCATCCAGCAGGACTTGGCCGCCTTCACGTTGGTGAAATCCGCATTGGGGAAAGCCGATTCTTTTATAACCCTGGCGTTAAACATGTCGGCCCCGGCAAACGATACCTTTTCGCCTTTAGACTCAATGAAATTTGCCCCTTTCACAGTAGATCCGGAAAAGTCCGTTTCATCGAGCTTTGCTTTCAGAAAAACGGCTTTGGTCATGTCGGCTTCGGAGAGATCGGCGCCTGAAAGGTCGGCTGATAAAAAATAACCCTTTGAGGCTTTTGCATCCATGAGATTTGTCCTGACAAGGATTGCCTTTTCCATCAGGGCCTTTTCCAATACTGCCCCCGATAAATTCGCGCCCGTCATATCCGCCTCGGTCAATAAAGCCTGATGGAGATTGCTTCCGGTCAGGTTGGTATTTTTCAACTTGGCCTTCTGGAACAGTCCTTTGGACATTTCGGCATTCTTTACAGAAGCATCGGAAAAATCAGCCTCTTCGGCTATTGTCTCGGTAAGATCAGCGCCGTCAAGAATAGCGCCGCTGAAATTTGTTTTCTGAAGCATCGCCTTTCGCAGGTTTATCCCCCGCAGGTCAAGGCCGGAGAGGTCTGCTTCGGAGAGGTTTTTCCCCTCCAGGCTCTTTCCCTCGGAATATCTCTTTATTACTTCTTCCCGGGTCAGATTTTTGAGAGGCGGATCATCGGGATCAATTCCGCATTGGGTACAAATATTTTTTGCCCAATCGGGAAGCCCGGCTGCGATCTGTCCTTTGGCGGCTGCGAGTTTTGCCATGCCATCCGCATATCGCGCGGAAGCATCATCGGCAAGTCTGTTTGTAAGCTTTTCCGCCCCGTCAATATTTTTCTCCAGCTCAGCGCTCAGAAAACCGCGCTTTTGCGCGTCGGCCTTGCTTTGCGCAAATCGCCGGCGCCAGTTCTCCTTGGCTGCTGCAAATGGATCAGAAGCTGTGGCAAAAGAGCCGGGAGGCGGTTTCAACAGGGCGTCAAAATCAAGTCCTCTCTTTGCCGCCTCATTGCGGGCAAGACCGTTAATTTCCTTCTTCTTTGCATCCAGGAATTCCCGGCCTGGTTTGGCCCTTTTCTCCACGGTGCTGCGGACTTTATCCATCAGCGCTTTGACATCAATCTTCGGCACGGGGATCACCAGGCTTCGCGGGTCGTTTTCCGGATACTGCGGTTCTTCTTTAATTGCCGGGGCAATGCCCGGCTTAAGTGCATTAATAACCCATTTGCTCAAATCGGCCCCGTTGCGGCGGGCATCATAAAGGTTTACGCCTTCCGGCGGCATGGCGAGCCATTCCGATTCAGGATCGATTTTTTTCCATGATTCCATCTCAGCGGGATCAGAGCCGGGATATTTTACCGCCAAAAACTGCGGGGCGCTCTTGAGGTATTCAGCGCATTCATCGTCGGGCTTGCCGTCGGTAGTCTTCATGGAAATAATGCCGCAAGCGCCGCCGGCCTCCTGGAACATGAGAATCGCCTCCATCTCATCGGCAACCCGCAGGAAGGGCTTATCTCCGGGACCAATCGCCATTGCTTCTTCCCTTGACCCCGTGACAATAAAATCTTCAGAGGAATCAGTGATGCGAAGAGGATCTGTCCTCCACGAATTCGGGGCGGCAGAAAAACCGGGGCGGACAGTGATCCTGATGAGATCGGCTTTTACAAAACAGGGGATTATCAATCCCGGCGGGACCACAATTTTATCTCCATCCTTATCCGGGTCAAGGCCCCATTGGGCCGCGTCGAACTGAGCTTCCTCGGGGTTCAGGCCGAGCCAGGAGCGCTTGATCATATACGGCCGCAGACCCAGTCCCCGAATTGAATTAATCGCATCGGGATTGCTTTCCAGGTTTTCGCGGCAGCGTTCGATGAAGCGCATTCCATTTGTATGCCAGAGCTTTTCAGCGGGAATTTCGAACGGCCCGGGTGGAATTTGGGGCAACTCAATATTTTTTTCTTTCAATATTTTGAGGATGGCAGGATCGAGGCCCGTCTTTTCCTGGAGACCCTTTCGGGCCTTTTCGCGCAACCCGTTCGCCTCCGACATGGATTTTTCTATTCGAACGGAAAACTCCTGCAGGGATTGTTTGATTTTATCGAGATTCTCCCTGGCCGCAGTAAAGCGGCCCGGATCGATCTTCATCAGATGACCGAATTGGGCCTTCGCTTCGATCATCCTCTTTTCACCCATATCGAGAGTTTCCCTGCCCTTCTCGATTTGCGCCAGACCTTTCGCAATCATTTCCTGGGGAGTATGCTGCGGTCGCGGCGCCAGGCCAAGACCCTGATCTACTGCGTCGTTTATTTGCAGCGGAAGGTCCTTGAAGTGGTCCTTGGCCTCCGCGATCTTTTCTTTTGCTTCCGCCATCCGGGCTTCGATTTCGGCGGGAACATTCCGTTCAAGCCGCTTCTTGAAGATCTCGTAATAATTCTCCAGGGTATCGGGTTTGTCCTTAAGGCTCTCGGCGGCAACAAAGATCTGTTTTATATCCAGGGCCTCATCATCCGCAATCCTTGCAACACCCCGGAATATCACTATGCCCCGCTCGGCATGAGGGAAGAGCCAGACGGTCTCGGCCCGGGTTCCAACTTCCCGGAAGAGGGGCTCGCTTTTCTGTTCCTTTGGATCAGCCAGCTGATTAATGAAACAGCGCTGTCTCAAACCGGGCAGACGCGAGGAAACCACAGGCTTGCCGGGATGAAGATTTTTCAGGGAAAAAGTCTCGTCTCCCCTGAAATACGCATCGCTCAACTGCTGGTCTTCCGGGGCCGCGTTAAAATACGTCCAGTCCATATCGTCGGGATAATAGGGCCAACGCTCATTCATCCACTTTTGATCATACGTCCCGAGCTTGCGGGAGCGTTGCCGCCAGGTGAAATCCAGCGGGGCAAAACCGGCGGGATCCGGCCGGTCTCCCGATGACCCGACCAGGCGAAGGGGGTCCTCGATATTCGGCAGGGGATGGATGCTTCGGCCCGATTTATCTGATACGGGGACAATGCCTTTCCCGAGCGGGTTGCGTTCGAATTCGGGCCCGCCGAAAGCATTGGCGTAAGTCAACGGCATTTCCACAAATGGTTCGGGCTCACTGATTGTGATCGCCTGCCCGGCGGCGCGTTTCCAGCAGCGGTTCCCAAAAACGTAAAGCTCCTTCCGGATCGGCCCGACCTGCAGGGACACATCGATGGCTTTTACCGGTTTGCCCGCCGGGGCGAAACACCTTCCCCAGACAAGCGCCTCCCCGCGGACTTTGGGCATGGCAAGGTCCAGGATTGCATCCTTGCCGAATTCGCCCTGGACAAAAGGCCAGAGCTCCTGTTCCTTTAACGGCTGATCGGGGTTTTCAAAGCTGAAAAAAGTAAGGATGCCCACTGCCAGATAGCACTGGCCGGCAAATCCGTAATAATTGAGCAGCAATCCCTGATCGAGTTCTTTTATGACTTTCATCTTAGGATATAATGTGCAATGGGCTGTCTTGAAGATTTATAACGGTTGATTGCAGATTTGTCGCAACATTCGACGATTTAACTGAACTCGACTCGACCTTTGTTGCTGAACTTTCGGCTTTCACCGCTGCAGATTCCACTTTTGTCGCCGATGTGGAAACTTTGGTTGCCGCCGATTCCAGATGGTTGACCCTGGCAGCGAGTTCGCTTAAATTCGCTTTAGTGACACTGGTGGCCGTCTTGAATTGCAGCTCGGTTATTTCGCCTCCCTGCATCCTGATATCGTTATTCAACTCCGCAATCTTGGTCGCCGCGCCCTGAACCATTGTCTTCACCGCATTTACCTGGTCCACCACGCCGTCTATATGAGTTTTATTGGCTGACACCGCCAACTGGCTTACCTTGGCTTCGAATTTGGATTCGGTCAGCTCCATCTTGGCGCCGCCGACGGTCAGGAGTTCAGGAAGATGGATTTCCCATACACCGCCGAATTTCCAATGCATGTACATACCTATGCACGTTTCCCATATCATGCCCAGCACCATCGTAAACTCGTCGCCGAGGATTATTTCGTTTTTAGTTTCGGCGGTCACATTCAGTGCTTTGCTTGTGAAAAGCTTGATGCCGTAAGTCTCATCCGTCGGCTCTCCGGCTTCGTGCTCTTCAAAAAATTTCTTCATATCTTCCCCGATCTTTTCCCAATCAATCACGGGGTCGTTGGGCGCCCCGATCCTGACGAAGCTGTTCTGGGAAGGGGAATGCATGAGGATCCTCTGGCTGCCTTCCTGGTCCTCCATGTGGATCTTGTTGCCGCCGCTCGTTGTGATGGCCGCCATTGTCTGGGTTGCATCGGTTATGGGGCTGGGCCTTTCGGGGTTGGGCACCGCTCCGGTGATTACAGGCCGGTCGGGGTCGCCGTCGATGAACGTGAGCAGGACTTCCGTGCCCTTGTGCAGCGGAAAATGCATGCCGTGGTCGGACCCCGCGTAAGGCTGGGCCATGCGGACCCAGGCCGATCCTTTGCCGTCTTTCTTGCCGCTGAGGTCGAAAGGCAGGATCACCTTGTAGCGGCCGTGCGCGTCGAGTTCGGCGTATTTTCCGGAACCGGCGGCGTCTATCTTGGCCACGATCGTGCCCGCAATGCGTGTTTTCTCGTGTTTGGCTTCGGCCCTGTACTGGACGTCCGCCCTGATGCAGGTGAAGTTGTTCAGGTAATAAATTGCCGCTTCCCGTTCCGTAACGGATTCCTTGATGCCGGAAACCAGGTACCCGGTCTGGTTCCCCTCGTGCCCGACGTCAAGCGTCAGGTATTTCTGGTTGAAGTCCTTCCGGAAATGGTCCTGGATGTCGAACGTGAAGCCCGGCATCATGTAGGGCACGGAGCCTTCCCCCCGGAACTCTTCGCGCCGGCAGAGGATCGCCTCGGCCCTGATCTTTGCCAGGCGGTTGCCTTCCTCGGGAGTTTTGAAATGCTCGTTGTAGAGATAGACTTGGCCGCGGCCGTCCGGGTCGACTGATGCCGTGCCGGTTATGTCGAGCGAGGGTTTAAGGTAATTATAGTCCTTCATGAAAAT
The DNA here is from genome assembly GCA_039680225.1 of Syntrophaceae bacterium. GTDB lineage: Bacteria > Desulfobacterota > Syntrophia > Syntrophales > UBA4778 > JBDKTK01. Next base: position 7,926 of record JBDKTK010000359.1, on the reverse strand, counting down.
ATTGCCCGGTACGAGGCTGCGCCTGCAGCTCAGGGACCTGATCACTTCGTCCATCTTCAGGGCCTCGAGTCCCGAGCCGGGCTTTAAGTGCAGGGTCTTCCCTTGGGGAAGGTCCGCGTGCGAGTTCCACGAATCGGTAAAGATCACTTTCTCCCCGTTGGGGGTTTGCTCGAAGTAGTAATAGATGCCCTCGCGCTCGCACCAGCGGCTGACAAAATTCAGGTGCGTCTCGCCGTATTGGCAGACGTATTCCTGAGGGGCAAACTCACCCTGCAGCCGGAACTCGAAATCGAGCCCGGTGAGGCCGCCGTCCTTCAGAACGTCGGAGAGGAAGTCCGGGACGGGCTTGTCAAGGATGACCTGGTTGTGATGGGTGAGCGAAAGCCACCAGAGCTTCGGGACCAGATATGTCCGGTAGAAGCAGAAACCGCCGACCTGGTAGAGCTGCTCGAAATTGGCAAGGATGCCGCTGTAGACGGCATCGTCGCCCTCGTCTCTGTGGATTGTGAGCCTTGCCGGGCTCTGGACGACCTTGGCCAGGTCGATATCCATGTTGCTCGAAACGAGCATTATTTCGAAACTGTATGGTCTGGAGAGCCCCTCCTCACCCTTGAAGCTTACGACCCCGAAGCTATCCTTATCCAGGGCGTCAGAGCTGAACGAGAACTTTTTCCTGGTCAAATAATCCATTGTCCCACCTTCGAATAGAATAGAATATCAAGCCTCGCTAATCCGTGAAGCTGAAAACAAAATTCCCGTCCGCATCAACATCGAGGTCCACGCGGGAAGGCAGCGCCCCCTCGCTCATATGCGTGAGGATTGTCTGCGAGAGGCGCGGCAGTATGTTCCCGTTCAGGATGTATTCTATATTCCGGGCGCCGGTCTCGACTTCCGTGCAGCGCGAGTGGATCTGGTCGACGACGGTCTGCGTGTAGTTCAGCGTCATGCGGTTGTTTTCCATGAGCGTCTTCTGCACCCTCTTGAGCTTCAGCTCGACGATCATCCTCATCGCCTCGGGATTGAGGCTGAAATACGGGACAACCGTCATGCGCGCGAGCAGCGCCGGCTTGAAATGCCCCGAGAGGATCGGCCGGATGGCGCTCGCCAGGGTGTCCTTGTCGATCGGGGCCGCTTCCGGCTCCGCCGCGGCCGTCATCTCCTGGATCACATCGGACGCCAGGTTGCTCGTGAGGATTATAATCGTGTTACGGAAGCTGATTTCCTTGCCCTCGCCGTCGGTCAGCATGCCCTTGTCGAAGACCTGGTAGAACAGGTTCATGACTTCCATGTGCGCCTTTTCCGCCTCGTCGAGCAGGACGACGCTGTACGGCTTCTGCCGGACGGCCTCGGTCAGCATGCCGCCCTCGCCGAAGCCGACGTAGCCCGGGGGAGAGCCGATCAGCCTGCTGATCGTGTGGCCTTCCTGGAACTCGCTCAGGTTGATAGTGACCACGTTGCGCTCGCTCCCGAACAGCAGGTCGGCGAGGACGAGCCCCGTTTCCGTTTTCCCGGTCCCGCTCGGGCCCACGAACAGGAAGACGCCTATCGGCTGGTTCGGGCTCTTGATCCCGGCCTTCGCGGACTTGATCAGCTCGGAAAGAGCCGCCATCGCGTGGTCCTGGCCCTTTATTCTTTCCTTCAGCCTGTCCTCGAGGTGGATGATGGTCTCGGCCTCGTCCTTGAGCACCTTTCCCAGCGGTATTCCCGTCCAGTCCGAAACGACCTGGGCCACCACGTCGGGGTCCACCTCGATCTGGATGAAGGGAGTGTCCTGCTGGATTTCCTTGAGCGCGCGCACCGCTTCGTCCAGCTCGCTTTGCGCCTGCGGCCGGGCGGGGTCGTCCATGGGGAGCGCCTGGATGCGCCCCCTTGCGTCCAGGACTTTCTGCGACGCGTCTTTTTCCTTTTCCCAGCGCTCCTGCAGCCCCGCTATTTCAACCTTGAGGCTTTCCATCCCGGTGTTTATCTCATCGAGCTTTTCTTTTTCCACCTTCAAGCCGTTTACCATATCCCTGTCGAGGGCTGACTTCTCCCTGTCAAGGGCCTGGAACCGGCGCTCCCGCTCCTCGATCAGGGCGGGTTTGGCGGTGAGGTTGATCTTCACCCGCGCGCAGCTGGTGTCCATTAAATCGATGGCTTTGTCGGGCAGGAAGCGTCCCGTTATGTACCGGTCCGAAAGCTCGGCCGCGGCGATGACGGCGTCGTCCCTGACGATAACCTTGTGGGCCTTTTCGTAATTGGCCTTGAGCCCCCTGAGCATCAGCTTCGTGGACTCGACCGTGGGCTCATCAAGCTTCACAAGCTGGAACCTCCGGGCCAGGGCCGGGTCTTTCTCAAAGTATTTCTTGTATTCGCTCCAGGTCGTGGCGGCGACGGTCCGCAATTCGCCGCGCGCCAGCGCTGGCTTCAGGAGGTTGGCGGCGTCGCTGCCCCCCGCCGCGCCGCCGGCGCCGATGAGCGTGTGAGCCTCGTCGATGAAGAGGATAATCGGTTTCTCGGAAGACTTGATCTCGGTTATGACTCCCCGCAGCCGGTTCTCGAACTCACCCTTGACGCTGGCGCCCGCTTCGAGCAACCCCATATCGAGGCCGAGCAGGGTCACGCCTTTGAGCATTTCGGGGACGTCGTTCTCGACGATCCTCAACGCCATGCCCTCGACCACGGCCGTTTTGCCGACGCCCGGCTCCCCGACGCAGATGGGGTTGTTCTTCCTGCGCCTGGCCAGGATATCGATCATCTGCCGGATCTCCAGGTCGCGGCCGAACACGGGGTCGATTTCGCCTTTCGCCGCCCTGGCCGTGAAGTCCATGCAGAACCTCTGGATAAATCCGCCTTCGCCCTTCGCCGGCGAGCCGTCCTGCGGACCGGTTTCGCCGGTCGGTGCCGGCGTCTCTATGGAGCCCTTCGTGATAGTCCAGAAATCCCTCAGGAGGGAGTCGCGCCCGATGGTCTTGATCAAATCGGCATGGCGCCCGGTCATGTACAGGGCCGGCCTCGACAGGAAGGCAAGGAGGACGGCGCCCGACCGGACCGCCCGGTCGCTCAGGTCTATCGACGATATGAGCCAGGCGTCCTGGATGAGGTCGAGCAGGGGAGGGGAGAACACGGGTTTGGCGGCATTGCCCGTCTTGTAATCCTCGATTGAATCGTTGAGGAATTTTTTGACCCGCCCGGGGTCCACTTCGAACCGGCTGAAGATGAGCTGCCAGTCGGAGCCGTGATTATCGAAAAGCTTCGATACGAAATGCTCGACGGTTATCTAGTAATGGGTCCGCGAGACGCACAGCCCCGCCGCCCCCTGGAGGGCGTTGGTGCAGAACGGGTTCAAATGCAGCAAAAGGGATTTGATATCTGTCGCAATCATTAGTCCACCTTTCAATTTCCATAATTACCCGGAACGACGACCGACCGCACTCCGGTGTTTGTTTCCCCTGTAAACGACCATGTGTTCCATCCGAGACGGCAGGACTCGGGCGAGCCGATCTGCATGGCGCCTCCCCCCCCGGACACTATAATTTCCAGGTCCCAGACGGCCGGCTGGTCGAGGTAATAGTTCACAAGCTCCCTGATCCGGGAGAACAGTTCCCGGTCGGGACGATACAGCTCGAGCCTTTCCGGGGGTATCGGGCCGATGCGGACCCTGAATTTGCCGGCGCTGTCGACCACCTGCTCGCCCAGGTACATTTCCTGCCCGAGCGTACTGCCGGAGACTCCCAGGAGGAAGTGCTGGTCCTCCGGAATCGGCACCAGCCGGGCAACGCATTGTTCTATACTGATTTCGGGCCTGATTTCGGGGCTGGCTCCCGATTCTCCGAGCGCATCGGAGAGCATGCACCTGAGCGCCTCGGCAGACCTCGGGAACTGGGTGAGCAGCCCGGCATAGCGCATCATGGAAAGAGGGTCGCTGATCTTTTCCAGCAGGCCCTTGTTTTCGAAGCCGAGCAGGCACAGCCACCTCTGGACAGCGCTGAACTCGGGCTCCTCCACGAATTTGAAGAACATCTTGTAGTGAGACCAGCACTGGAACAACAGGGAATACATCCGGGAGTTGACCACGTCCAGGAAATCCCGGCTGATGCTGGTGTCATTGGACTGCTCTTCCAGGAGGTCTTCGGTGTAAAAAGAGGGCAGGGGCGATGACGTCCCGTACAGGCCCAGGAAAGTTGTCGAGATCCGGAAGTGGTCGTTCCTGTCCTCGATGGAGACTATGTCCGTGTCGGGAAAGGACAGGGACAGTTCGGGCCTGACCCTTATCTTCTTCCAGAGTTCCCTCTCGGGTTCCCCCTGCCTTCGCAAAAGCAGCCGCAACAGGCGGACCGCCTGGATAAATGAATAGCGGCGCCCCTCCCGGCACAGGGTTTCAGTCAGTTCAGTTTGAAGCATGGCGTCTCATGATCTTATCATCTCATAAATTACAGCAGCGGCCGCCGCCCTATCCGGGCCGGCCACCTCGTGATCTGACCCGTCAGGCTGTCTTTGAGGCTGAATTGCGTAAAGACATTCAGGCTGCTGAAGACCCCCAGGAAGAGGTCAAGGACCGAGCCGAAAATGTAAAAATCTCCGGGTCCGGCGAAATGGTCCGACCGGGCCGTGACTTCAACAGCCTGTCCCCTGGTCATGATGCCCGCCGTGAGCCGGTCCAGGGGGCGGATCTGCAGGTCCAGGATGCCCTCGATCCGCTTGAGATTGGCCGCGACCTTGGCCCTGTCCCTGCTTTCCGGGAAAACGTAAAGCTGCAGCAGGTCCTTGAGGTTGTCCCTGTTTCCCACGGAGAGGAAATTCAGCATCAGGTGCGAGAGGAATCTCCAGGTTATGTTGTCTCCGGACGGGGGGTCGATCGGCGAAGTCGGAGGCACGACATTAAAAAAATCGAGCAGCTCCGGGGAGTCCGAAGTCGGCATGCAGATGTCCCCGGACTTGAGCCTTTCCGGCAGGTCGCCGTTGGTGCAGGTCAGGCTCATGCTGATAGTTTCTTTCTTCGGCTCCGCGCCTTCCGGCGGGTACGAAAGATGGAGGATGGCCTCAGGGGCGTTGGTCACCGGGGAGCGCGACCTCATCATCTGGAAAGCGGCGCCGCCCGGCTTGGATTTGAAAAGCTCGAGCGGATCATACACCTTCCTTTGAGCGCTGCCCTGGACCTGCGCAGTCACACTGTCCACGCTGAAGACCTGGTAATGCTCCCTGTTCTTGCCCGACGGCCTGACACGGACCTTCTCCACGCGGTGATCGTAGAGGACCGGCTCCGCCTCATGCCGGAAAATGTTGATAACAGGCGTGGCGTTCAGGATGAAAGTGTCTTCGTTCACCTTGTGCACGGCAAAGGGCGGGATATTGAAATCAAAGATTATCTCGAACGACCTGCCGTTCCCTCTGTCCTTCCATCTCTCCCAGCCGGTTAGTTCCAGGAACAGGAACTTGTGCGGGAATATAAAGTATTCGTGGAGGAGCCTGTATCCGGAGAAGGATTGCGGGGGATAGAGCAGCAGGTCGTTGTCCATGTCGAAGCCCGCGGTCTTCATGCAATCCGGCGCCAGGGTCAATTCGCTCCCCTTCCCGTCGGAGGGTTTGAGCGAAACCTGCCGGAGGTAGCGGGTGAACATGAGGTACAGGTCGGCGGATTGCGAGTAGCTGCCGCCCAGGAAAAACCCCAGCCGCTTCGGTTCCCACTTCGCAAGATCAAGTCCCGCCAGTTCCAGGGAAACGCGCACCTGTCCCGACCTTGTGTTATGCTCGGTCCATTGCGCGGATTTAAGGCGCAGGGGATGGACCTCCAGGTCGAAGCAGGTCTTGAATATGCACGATGTGCCGTCCACGGGCTTCGCGGCAACCGAAGTGCCCTTCGGGACGCGGACAATTTCCTTGAGGCTCGGCTTGGGAGAAAACACGACAATGGAAGCCGACGGGATGGGCCTGATGTAATGGGGGAACACAACGCCCATCAGGGATTGGGTGAATTCCGGGAAATCGTCCTGCAGTTTCTTGTTGAGGAGACCCGAAAGGAACGCGACCCCCTCGAGGAGCCTCTCCACATCCGGGTCGGCGCTCGGCCCGCTCAGCATAGGAGCGGCGGCGGGGTGGACCCTGGAAAATTCAACCGCAAGTTCCCGGAGATTCTGAAGTTCCTGTTCGTAAAATTTATCAAACATAAGCTGCCTAAGATTCCACCCGGACCATCCCGCTTGATGTCACGATAGTCTCGAACACGATGGGGATCACCCGGTCGCGGTCGATGACGATATCGGCCTCGAACTTGAACCGCAGGGCCAGGACATCCCTGCTGTCCGGGTCAAATTTGATCTTCACGTTCCTGAGCCGCGGCTCGTACCTGTGAACAACTTCGCCGAGGAGGGCTTCCACTTCCTGGGCCATGCCGTCCAGGTGCTCACCCGGATAGTTGGTAATATCGGGCATTCCGTATTCAGCGCCTATCTGGACGCTGCCCTGCTTGGTATTCAGCAGGCGCCGGAGATGGTTGATAATGGAACGGACCCCCCGGGACGCATCTTTGGCCCCCCTGGCTTCCGGATGGCCTTCAACGTATCTCAGCCGTTCAAGCAGGCTTTCTTCCAGCATTCCAGTTCCGCCTTTGAAACAGGCCGGGGATATCCCCCGGCCTGTTTATCAGGTTTAAGATTTCGGAGTCTTCCAGCTGTCGTCCGCCTCGGTCCCGTCCTTGGTCGCCGTCCACTTGATCGCCTCGTAAGTGAAGGAGATGTCCTGCATGTGCTTGTATGCCTTGTTCTCCTCGATGAAGGTGGTCGGGAACCACTCGCGCGTTTCGACGATGATGGAGTTGGTCAGTTCAACCTTGTAGTATTCCTCTTCCTTGCCCTTCTCGTTGATGCGGAAGAAATGAAATTCCACCTTGAGATGGGTGCCGGAAGTGCAGGCGTCGAAAATCAGGGGCGTATGCTTCCCGATATGGGTCGTGACTTTCACCGGCCTGTGGATGCGCTGACCGGTAGGAAGGCCGGTGTGGGTGTCCCTCGGGATGTCGACGGTATGGTCCAGCGAGTAGCAGATGATCATGTCTTCGCGTCCCTGTTGCGTGCAGTCGCCCGGAATGTTCTTTTCGCCTGTGATTTTCGCGTAAATCGTCATTGCCATGATAAAAGATCCTCCTTATGAATATGTGCTTCAGTCCGCTACCGCGGCTTTGTTAATCCTTGAATCCTATTTCTTGTCCAGCTTGCCGGTCAGGGACAGCGTGAACGAGGCCCCCATGTATTTGAAATGGGGCTGGACGTTCAACGTGACGCGATACCAGCCGGGGTCGCCTTCCACGTCGGAGACCTGTATCTCCGCCTTCCTCAGCGGCCTGCGGCTCCTGACGCCGGGGGAGGGGTTGTCCTGGTCGGCTAGGTACTGGCGGATCCAGTTGTTGAGTTCTGTCTCCAGATCGGCCCTTTCCTTCCAGGTGCCTATGTTCTCGCGCTGGATCACTTTTATGTAGTGGGCCAGCCTGCTGATTATGAAATTGTAAGGAAGCTGCGTGCCGAGCTTGTAGTTTGTCTCGGCCTGCTTCCCTTCCGGGGTGTTGGGGAACACTTTCGCCTTCTGGACGGAGTTGGCGGAGAAGAAAGCCGCGTTGTCGCTCCCCTTGCGCATGGTGAGCGCGATAAAGCCCTCTTCCGCCAGTTCGAATTCCCTTCTTTCGGAAATCAGCACTTCCGTGGGTATCTTTGTCTGCAGTTCGCCCATGGACTCGTATTGGTAAACAGGAAGGTCCTGCACCGCCCCGCCGCCCTGCGGCCCGATTATATTGGCGCTCCAGCGGTAATTGGCAAAACTGTCCGTAATCCTCGAAGCCAGGGCAAAAGCGGCATTTCCCCAGAGGAAGCTGCCGTTGCCGCCGGTGACGTCTTCCACGTAATTGAAGCTCTTCGCGGGCTGGGTCTCCGGGCCATACGGGAGCCGCAGCAGGAA
>JBDKTK010000358.1:0-6267 GCA_039680225.1 Syntrophaceae bacterium | reverse complement strand
GGCCGATGTCGAAGCAGCCAACAGGCTTTACAAGAAAGCGGAAGACCTGCTGGGCAAACCCGATGACGATATTTCCCTGGCGGTAATGAGGACCGGCGAGGCGGTGAAAAATGCCGGGAAGCTCAGCCAGCAGATGAAGAGCACGGACCAGGAGGCAAGGGTCGCCCCGGCATCAGCGGCGACAGCCGATGAAGATGCCGACAAACCTGCCCCCCCGCCCAGGAAGAAAAAGAAATCCTCAAGCAGAAATTACTAGGTCTTCACAAGGATAATAATTGCAGAAAGCAGGGCTCCAACGGCCCTGCTTTTTTTGTCAACCGACTCGCAATTCCCGGCTTGGACCGGGAATCCATATATATTATCATTTCAGAGAGAAGATGGTTTCATCCCTTTTTGCCGCTTGCAGCAGAAAAAAGGGGCGCAATGTTTGCGCCCCTTGAATACAATTCCCGGCAATTAAAAATGCCACCTCAAGCCGATCATGAATGCGTGGCCGCCTGCCTCCAGGTCGTGCTTGGAGTAACTTGTTCCGAGATTTGAATTTATGTAATCTATCACTTCCCCGTCTGCCTCGCTGATCGTCACTTTTGAGTACTTGTACTCGATAAGCAGGCTCACCGGCGCATCGTAGAAATTATCCTCTCCCGGGTTCCTGTAGAAGACGTATTCCACACCGGCCAGCCCATGGAACCCGAAGCTGTTGAAAGTCTTGGTGTCATTGTAGGAGAGGCCGCCAAGGTCGTATTTGATTTTGCCCATCGTAAAATAATAGTCCGGTCCGGCCCCGATATAAAAACCGAAATTCTTTACCGGCAGATATGCCTTGAGGCTGGGAGAAACATAGATGCTGGTGAACCTCGTGTCCAGGTTATCCGAACCCATGATTGCGCCCGGATGGTATTTGCTCATACTGGAATAACCCAACGCAGCCTCGATCCCCAGGAACTTTGTAACCTTCCTCTCGTACGAGATTTCTCCCACGAAGCCGTTATAGTCTTTTTTGTCTATGCCCCAGAAATCGGTGAAGTCGCTGCTTTCCGCTATACGGTACCCTCCTTTCAGGGCCAGGGCATTCTTCCTTTCAGTCAGTGCGCTTTGGGCGTGCGACATCCCGCAAAGCATAAAAACGAACAACAGGGTTGAAAGCAGGCAGACAGTTCTTTTCATAAACACCTCGCTCAAGTTTCGGATGCAATCGTTTTATTAAGCCTCAGGAACCTGCATATTACAAATGCCGCCATTATAAGGAAGAGCAGCATGGAAAACAGGAATTCAGGACCGCCGTTGATTGCGGCAGAGGAGAAAATCACGGCAGGGGCGAGCATCAGGCGCGCCAAGGCCCTTGCCGATTCATGCCTGGAAATAAAGTCCGCAAGCGGGGGGCTTAAGTTGTAATAAAGTTCAACGAATTTCCGGCCCGGCGCCGAGTTCAGCAGGTAGCTGTCGCGGAAGGCCCTCAGGATGCCCACGTGCTTTTCCAGGGGCGAACCGAAAGCGGCCGTTGCAATGAAACAGCCGCCGCTGCTGCCGTCCACTTTCGTTGCGGTTTCCGTGGTAATCGATGATTCGTTGGAATAGAAAGAATTGCCGGTGGCGGCATACGACCTCACCCGGTAATACACCGTCGTGCCGGTCGGCGCCCCGATATGGCTGTAAGTCGTGGTGCCGATGGGCACGGTCCCGATTTCCGTCCAGGTCCCTCCCGAGCCGTCCTTGCATTCTATCCTGAAGCCCGTTGCCCCGGGCGAGTTGCTCGTCCAGCTGAGTTCCGCCCTGGCCGGCGCACTCTTGCTCGCCGTCAGGAGGGAGGGGGCGGCAGGGAGGTTCATGGCGTTGTAAATATTGATGCGGCCGTTGCTGACGACCTTGCCGTTCAGCGAGCTGACAGGGTCCACACTGTTGATGATCATGTAGCGGATCTGTTCCATCGTGTAGGCGGGGAACCTGCTCCAGAGAAGGGCTGCCATCCCGGCCACGTGGGGGGCCGCCATTGAGGTGCCATCCATGTACTCGTAACTGGTCGAACCGCTCACATACCTGGTAATCTTTAAATTGTCTATACTGAAACCGCCGCCTGTCGTGCCGGAACTCGTCGATGTGAAATGGAACCTGACCTTCACAGTGGCATTGGCGTCAAAAGCCCTGATATCATAATCCACATAATACCAGGCATCCGAAAGGTCTCCGGTTATATTAATGAGGGAAACTGACCAGGTTGCACCCCCATCTCCGGAGAGCTCAACGCTCAGGATATCGCCTGTGTCACAGGCCCCTGTTATGTCGAAATAAATCCGGCAGTACGAGGCCCCGGTAAGGTCGATGTTCGGAGACACCGCCGAGCAATCGGCGCTGTCCGCATACGGCCTGTTCGTAAGCACGCCTCCGGAAATGGCCCAGGTGCCGTCGAGAGTCCAGCCGCCTGCCGCGGCAAAATTTTCCGTCCAGTGGTTAGTCCTTGAGAGCGCCAAACTGTAAATGTTCCTGCCCGGGGCGCCTACATGGACTGACGTCCTCCCGTAATTGGAAAAACTGCAGAGATGGTCGTTCTGGTCGGTGGCGGCCACAGAGATGATATTCGAACAGCTGTATGAAGCAGGATAAGCGGGAGATGTGTCGTTATTATTAGTTTCATTTCCCGCGGCAGCGATGAAAAGGACGCCGGCCGCAGCTGCGCTGTCTATCGCATCCTTCTCGAAGCTGCTGTAATTATATCCACCGTAACTGGCGTTGATAATGGTCGCGCCGTTTGCTACGGCGTAATTGATTGCCGATATAATATCGGCCGTACTCAGTCCGTCGGTGTCGCCGGCCCTTATCGGCATTATCCTTGCTGTCCAGTTGATGCCCGCGACACCCGTTGCATTATTGCCGACAGCCCCGATAGTACCGGCAACGTGTGTGCCGTGGCCGTAAGTGTCGATGGGGGAGGCGTTATTGTCAACGTAGTCATAGCCCGCTACGGTATTCCCGACAATATCGACGTGGTTGGTGTCGATCCCGGTATCTATTACTGCTACAATCCTGGCGCTGCCGTTGGTGATGGTATCCCATGTCTGGCAAGCACTGATGTCGCACCCTGCTGTCCCGGAAGTGACGTCACCTGGATTCCCCACGGACTGTCCGGTGTTGTTCAGACCCCAGAGATTGCCGAAAGAAGTGTCGTTCGGCGTTGCCAACAGCTTGCGGAGATAGTTCGGTTCGGCGTATTCCACGTCCGGATCGGAACTGAACAAATTCACCGCCTGTTGGACTGTCATGGTGTCCGGCAATTTTTTGCGGTATATCCCCAAGTTTGAAAAATACTTCATAGTCCTCGTCCCCAACCTGGCGTTCATGGCCGCCGCTTTCGCCGGCCCGGCGCCGGCCTTGTACTTCACCAGGATTTCCCCGGGGACAAACCTGATTGCGGGCTGTTTGTGGGAAGAGGCTGCAATGACAGTCATGGAAATGCAGACGGAAGCCGTCAACAGGTAGATCAGGAATCTTTTCATAGGGCGCTCTCAGTTCCGGGCAGGTTTGTGAATATAGTTCGGTTCCGCGTATTCTATTTCTTCATATTTCTTAAGGTCTGTTATTCTTTTGTCTACCAGGGCCTGGCTTGTCTCACGGGATTTCAAAAGATAAAGCGACGGGGGGCTTACAATTTTAACTATTTCGAGTCCTTCCTTTCGGGTTATTTCCCTGATCCTTTTCTCGCCGACCCCGGGCTTGAATTTTACGAGGATTTCTCCCGGCTTCACCGGAGCGCCGGGGACCTTTGCTTTGCCTGTCTGTTTTTCCGTCAGCTTGCCCTCCTGATTGCCTGTTTGGTACTCGCCGGTTTTGGCCGTGCAGCAAACTGCGCACAATGCCAGAAATATCACGGCTGTGCACAACGAGACGATCGCTTTCACGGCCGGCACCCGCAAGCGGCCGGGCAACCTTCAAAAAAAAATAACGGGCCCCGCCCCGGAAAATGCCGGACTTCGGAACCCATATAAGTTACGTTTGTTTTATTTGGGGGAATATAAGAAAAACGAACCTGGAGCAGATTCGATCTGATTGAGACGGGTCGCAGTTCATAACGTTCGGGCATAGTAGGTTCGGAAATGCAGAAAGAGTCGCAAAAATCAACAATCAGTTGAGCATACATAAAACAGCGTTGAAATAATGTCAACTTGCAATGATTAAAAAAGGAGCATTATTTTTTGCCGCTTGTTTGGTAAAATTGAGGTCATAAATCCTGGATGGGCGTTAAAAAGTTCGGGACCGGACCAGTCACTTAAAGACCCGGATACCCGCTTTTCAACATAGAGGGTATGATGCATGGATTTAATGCTCAAGAATTCTCTATACCAGGCAGAGTAATCGGAAAAGAGATAAAAAACAGGGGCGGCCGGCCGGCCGCCCCTGCGGGTTGGAGGTGGATCAATTTCGGTATTTCGTCCCTTCGACAAGCTCAGGGACCTCAGCCGTCAGGCGCTGTAGACCAGGCCGTTCTTTTTTTTGACGACGTTGCGGGTATCGACAACAGGGATCCCGAAGGACGTGAAATCTATTTTCGCGTACTCGTCGTGGGCCGTCACGATCAGGATCAGGTCGTAATCGCCGGTGATCGGCTGCGACAGGCGCCCCGCGAACTTCGCGTATTCGCGGGTCATCCTCACGCTCGCGATGTACGGGTCGTTGAAGCTCACCTCCGCCCCCAGGCCCTCGAGCTTTTCCATCAGGCGGTATGCCGGGGATTCGCGGTCGTCGTCCACGTTTGCCTTATACGAAAGGCCGGCAAGCAATACCTTTGCCCCGGCAACGTGTTTGCCGGCGTCATTGAGGGCCTTGATGACTTTCAGGACAACGTGGTCGGGCATGGAGGTGTTGATCTCGCCCGCAAGCTCGATGAAACGCGTGCAGAAGTCGTATTCCCGGGCCTTCCAGGTAAGATAGAACGGGTCGATCGGGATGCAGTGGCCGCCCAGGCCCGGTCCCGGATAGAATGCCTGGAACCCGAAAGGCTTGGTCTTTGCCGCTTCGATCACTTCCCAGACATCGATGCCCATCTTGTCGAAGAGCACTTTGAGCTCGTTGACGAGCGCGATGTTTACGGACCTGTAAATGTTCTCGAGCAGCTTCGCAGCCTCGGCCACGCGCGTGGACGACACGGGCACGGTTGTGGTCACGACGGTGTCGTAGAGGGCCTTGGCGGCCTCGAGGCATTTCGGCGAGTAGCCGCCGACGATCTTGGGGATCGTGCCCATCTTGAAATCCTTGTTATTCGGGTCCTCGCGCTCGGGTGAGAACGCCAGGCAGAAATCGCTGCCGGCCTTGAGCCCCGTTTTCTCGAGGATGGCCCGCATGTCCTGGTCGGTGGTGCCCGGGTAGGTGGTCGATTCGAGGATAACGATCTGGCCCTTTCTCAGGTATTGGGAAACCATCTGCGTGGTCTTGAACACATACGAGAGGTCCGGTTCGCGGTACTTGTTCAGGGGGGTGGGCACGCAAATTATGATGCAGTCCATCCGGGAGAGCTTCGAGAAATCGTCTGTCGCCGCAAAGCTCCCGTTCTTTTTTCCTTTTGCGACCAGGGGTGAAACGTCAATGTACTTGATATAGCTGCGGCCCTTTTTCAGGCAGTCAATCTTGTTCTTGTCGATATCGAAGCCCGTAACGCCGAAACCCGCCTTGCGGAAATTAAGCACTAAGGGAAGACCCACGTAACCGAGGCCGATAATCCCGACCCTGGCTTTTCGCGTTCTGATTTTCTCGGTGAGATCCATGTTTTCAGGAACCTTTCGTTTTCCGTTGTATTCCACGCTTTGTGACTGATTGAATATAGGAAATTTTGCACGGCTCGGGGAAAAAAACAATCAATTTTTGTTTCTGTTTGCTTCGGCCAAACCCGGGCGCCCGCAAATGGCCCGCGGGCGGTAAATACTTGACAAAGTTCCTCTTCTCTGTAATCTTGCCCCTAAATTTAAACAGGAGATATTGACTATGAGCTCTGCGGAACAATTAAAAGAACTGATAGACAAGGCGATAGAGGACCAGGAATTGACTGTTTCAGAGCACGAGAAAATTTTGATGCTGGCCGACAAGGACAAAGTTATTGATCAGCGGGAGAAGTCGTTGCTGCATTCCCTCCAGTGCATGATCGAGAACGGCACGGTCAAGAAGGTCCCCGACAAAAAGTAAAGGGTCCTGCATTAAAAGGGGATCGCTCCTTCCATAAAAAAAATTAAAAAGGATTGGTATTCTTGCCAATCCATTTTTTGTTTTTTAATGCCTGTCAAA
>JBDKTK010000357.1:0-5075 GCA_039680225.1 Syntrophaceae bacterium | reverse complement strand
GTAAATTTCGCACCCGGTCTGGCAATCGCGAAGCTCGGCCCCCTTGACATATTTCCCCGTCTCGTAATTGCAGAAATCAAGCTCGTCAAAAAAGCTTGAGTCTTTCATGTGATTGATAAATTTGAATCTGACCTCGCAACGGATTGTCCCGAGATTGCTCAATGTGTTTAGAGTTTTTTCTTCCAATGTCACCCCTCCGACAAAAAGAGATTTCGGCAAAGACCTGATTGAGACAATCTCTATATCAACAACGCAATATCTGCAATTTATTTCTGATGAAATTTTTGGCTTTTCGAACTCGCAGTTTCGGGTTAATTTAAAAAAAATTCCAGGGGGGTGGATCCATGGCGGCTCGGGTTTATTATTCGGAGAAATTTGACACTGAAACTATTCGCGACCTGTTTTCCAGGGCCCTGGCGGACTCGGGGATAGGCGCCGGCAGGATTGCCATCAAGGTCCACTTCGGGGAGAAGGGGAACACCAGGTTCGTCCAGCCCGACCAGATCAGGCCCATAGCTGATCTCCTGCGGCAGAAAAGCCCGGACGTCTTCGTCACCGACGCCAACACCCTGTACAGGGGGATGCGGCTCAACGCCCATGACCACCTGCGGATAGCGCGGGAACACGGTTTTGAGAAGGCGGGGGTCCCCATCGTCATTGCCGACGGCGAGAAGGGCGAGGATGAAAAAGAGATCGAGATCAATAAAAAGATTTTCCGGAAGGTGAAGATCGCCGCCCGGATCGCTCAAGCGGACGCCATTGCGGTGGTATCGCACTTCAAGGGCCACATGCTGTTCAGCTTCGGCGGGGCGATCAAGAACCTCGGCATGGGGTGCGGCTCCCGGGCCGGCAAGCTGGAAATGCACTCGAAAATCAAGCCGTCGGTCGGGGAAGGCTGCATACTGTGCGACCAGTGCGTCGAGGTCTGCCCGGCGGGCGCCATCAATACGGAAGGGGATGCGGCTTTTATCGATCACGCAAAATGCATCGGCTGCGCCCGCTGCATAGCTGCATGCGAAGCTGATGTCGTATCCGTGCCCTGGCAGGGGGCGACTGCCCGGGAGGTCATCGAGCGGTGCGCCGAATACGCCTGCGGCGCCGCCAGGGGAAAAAAAATAGCCTGCATAACTTTTGTAAACAAGATCACGAGCGATTGCGACTGCATGGGGGACTCGCGGATCATCGGCAGGGACGTGGGCATCGTGGCTTCGGCCGATCCCGTTGCCTGCGAGCAGGCCTCCTATGACCTGGCCCTCAAGCGCCACAACGGGCGGGATGTTTTCAAGGACACCACCGGCATTGACGGCAGGCACATGATGGAATATGCGGAGTCAATCGGGCTGGGAACGCGCAAATACGAACTGGCTTGAAATGTAGTTTTAATTGTTGCGATGATTCTGAAGAGCTTTGAAAAAAAACTTCTTTACTCGCTTCGCCCGGAATGACAGCCTGTTGTCATCCTGAGCGAAGCGAAGGATCTTTTTTTATGATCATTGATAAAATCACTTCGGCCTGAAAAGCCTTTCCATTTCCCGGTAAAAAGCTTCGTTATCGGCTGCTTTCAAGGCCCTCTCCTCCATCGGGCTGAGGCGGAGCCCATCCCTGGTGAGGAAATTCTCCACTTCCTGTTCGGCATGGATTTCCATGCCCTGTCGGGAAAGGAGATGTCTGGCGGGGGCGGAGATTACCCTTGTCCTGACCAGAGATGCGATACCGGAGTAGGCCAGCAGGCGGGCAGCCGCAAACCCTATGGCTTTATCGTGAAGCACGCAGTCCGTATAAAGGTCTTTGCAGGAGTAAACGCAAAGTATGAGGGGCTGCAATCCCGAATGTGTCGAGGCGAAGACCACGTTGCCTTCGCTGAAAAGCGCCAGGGAATACCTGGAAAAATCGGTTTTGTCGGGATTGAAGGAAAAACTCAAAATTCATCCACCAGCTGCTTCCCCGCAGTCCTTCAGCTTTTTTGATTTGTTTCCGGGCTGATCATGCGCCTTTTCTTCAGGTACATATCGACCGCCCTGGCGGCAAGGGCCCCCTTGGAGAAGATCGCCCCCCGGGGACAAACTTCGAGGCAGCAATAGCACCGGATGCATTTTGCGGCATCAAACCGGAGATTTTTCTGCAACTCCGTGATGGCGTGCGCGGGGCAGTATTCCCGGCACTGGCCGCACATGATGCAGCGCTTCATGTCCACGGCCGGCTTGCGCACCAGGTACTTGCGGATCAGCCCGTGGAACGGGCGGGGCCCGAAGACCAGAGGGATTATCTCCGGCAGTTCGAAACCTTCCACGCGGGGAAGCTGGCCCTCCGCGTCAACAGCAGTCTCTTCCGCCAGGAACCCGAGCCGGCTTGCCGCATTACAGGTAAACAGGGCTTCCGGCCTGACGCCCAGCATTGTGCAGACCACCCGGTCCAGCGCAAAAGCATTGTTGCTCCCCATCAGTATCCCGAGCTGCCGGGGTTTTCCGCTTTTCCCCGGCCCTTCCCCCTCCATTGCCAGTATCCCGTCCAGGACCGTTATGAAGGGATTCACCGCTTTATGGATGCGCACCAGGAGCTCTGCGAACCTCTCCGTCTCCACTCCCGTACGCAGGTGCCATTCCGGTTTCCTCAGTCCGACAATGCACCCGAACGTGTTCTTCACCCCCAACGTGAGCAGCATGGAATTATGGGTCTTCAGCTTGGGGAGGTTGATTATAAAGTCTGCGTCAAATACTTCCTTGGCTATTTCGATTTTTCCGAAGGGATGGCCGATGTCATGCAGTACTGTATTTTTAAAGGGCCGGCACTCGACATCCAGGCCCGCAAGGGCTTCGGTTACGCCGTTGTCTCTAAGGAGCTTATTGAATGAACCTACGGCGGGGCTGTCCGCAACCAGGGCGCGCGCGCCCTTCTCCAGCACATATTCAACGGCGGCGCGGATGACTGCCGGATGGGTCAGGACCGCTTCATCCGGGGTCGCGGCAGTCAGAAAATTCGGCTTTATAAGGACTTGCGAGTACTTTCCAATCTGGTCCCCTCCGAGTGCATCCATGATGGAAAATACTGCCGGACGCAACGAGTTGTAATCGTATCCGGTTTTTCGAATCAGGACCTTGTTCATCGGTGGCTGGTTGCGCAGGGGAGACAGGCAGGAATCCTGCCGTCCTTTCTCAGGATTATCGCTTTGCAACGATGATTAATTTCTAACACAATGGTTCCGGCCTGTCTATCCGCTTCGCCTTTAACCGGGATAAGATTTTCCAGAAAAGCCTTTAAGGGTTTAACGCGGCAAGAAAGGGCTTTTTCGTTATGATTTGGTGCGGACTTTAATATTTACGATGACCGCAGGCGGCCTGTCTGCGGGGAAGCGCACCTCGGCAGGATAGTCTATCTCCGAGGCGATCGTTGTTGACGCCGTGATTTGCCGGAGATCTATGGGCTTCGTGGTTATGCGCAGGCCGTTTTTCAGCAGCTTGGGAGGCACAAGGGCGATCACGGAAGAAGGCGATGCATCGATCCTCTGCATGGTTACCCCCGGGGGCAGCGATCCGGACGTCCTTATCTCAACCGGGCAGGATTTGGCCTGGAGCTTGTATGCGGTGATGTAAATGCGGTCAGGCTTGAGACCCACAACGGAAAGGCTGCGGGGGGTCCTGATCATTTCCTTGGTCAGGGAAATTTCCTGGCCGCCCTGTTTCAGGCCGGCAAGGTCAAGGGATATCTTCAAGGTCGATGCGTCAAAGAGCCGGAATGCCTGTTCCGGTCCCATCAGCATAATTTTTGCGTCGAGTATCTTCGGTTCTTCAATTACCCATTCCGGCGCGATGTTGCGGTATTCAATGGGCGCCGTAAAATCGCGCTGTACGGTTTCCCTCTGGTAGCCCAGGCCGATCCAGACCAGGAGCGCCATCAGGACTGCCACTGCTTTTTCGGCAATATGCGCCCGGAACCATGAAAGGGCCGGTTTTTTTTCCCGCGGGGACATCCGGGCGAAAAAGTCGTCCAGGGTGAGCTTGAGCTGGGCGGCGTTGTCCAGCACTTTCAATTCACCGTTATATGCTATTGAAATGCTGCCCCGCTCTTCGGACAGGACTATGCAAAGGGAATCGCTGGCTTCCGCAAGCCCCAGCGCGGCCGTGTGCCGCAGGCCCAGGTTCCCGAATTCCCGGAAATTGGAAGACAGCGGCAGGTGGCACCCGAACTGGACAACTTTACCCCTGTCGATGATAACAGCCCCGTCATGACCGCTGGAGTTGGGGTCAAAGATGCTCTCCAGCAAAGCCTCGCGCAGGATCCCCTCCAACCGGATCCCCCCCTGGATATGCCTGTCCAGGGGGTCTGCTCCCTGCAGGACTATAAGCGCGCCGGTCTTCCGGCGGGTCAGGTTGACGGCAGTCTGGGCCAGGACCTCGATCTCGTGCTCTGAAGAAAATGCAGGCGCTTTTTTCCTGAACCCGCCCCACAAGGCAAGCCTCTCAAAGAACCTGCGCAGCTCCTCCTGGAACAGGACGATAAAGGCGAAAATAATGACCGCGAAGAGGGATTGAAGGAGGACCGCCGTCATATAGAGCTGGAGCCAGCGGGAGATGAAGTAGACTATGCCGAGGAGGCCGATGCCCGCCAGGACCAGCCGGGACCTTGTTTTGCGGAACCAGACGAGGAGTCCGTAAAAAGCTACCCCGATCAATAATATATCAAGGACATCGAGGACCCGGAAAGAATTAAAAAGTTCGTGAAAGCCAAACAAAATTTCACCTCTCAGCTGGTTGAGAAAAACAGCTTGTCAGCCGTGGTGCGCTATAAACTTCATCGCAGGCGGTTTTTGAACAGGATCAGTTAAAAACGCTAAAGTTGTATTGAGAATCCGCAGTTAATCCCGAAGCACTCCAGCCGGGACCCTGAGGGCGCTATCCTCTTTCTGCAGTCTTCGACCATTTCGTCGACGTCGCGGTCGGTCCGTTCCTGGTTGAAATGGAACAAACCGAACCTCTTTACTTTGGCGGAGACTGCCAGATCAAGGGCGCTCACGTAAGAACTGTGGCCCCAGGTGCGGAATTTTTGGTATTGTCTCTCGGTGTATTCGGCGTCATGCA
>JBDKTK010000356.1:0-6682 GCA_039680225.1 Syntrophaceae bacterium | reverse complement strand
GGCCCACAACCTGGGCGACATATTCCAGTTGGACCTGGCTGGATGCGAAAAACGCCTGGGGAACCTCGTCCTGAGGGAAGTCGACCTGAAAAAATTGTCCCGCGATTACCTGCAGCGGGAGATAGACGTCCTCTCCAGCACGTATAAGTATCTCCAGGTCTTCAACCTGGACAAATACTTTTCCGTCCTGAAATATTCTCCCGGTATTGAGGAGTACGCACTTCTCATCAGCATTGAAGAAACGATAAAGAATGGAAAAGATTTTGATTACATCATTTTCGACACCCCGCCCACGGGTTTGACCCTCCGGTTCCTGGCCCTGCCGCAGATTACGATGGCCTGGGTAGACCGCCTCATCCAGATCAGGAGGCGCATCCTGGAGAAGCGCCACACGATCCAGAAGATCCTGAGGCCCTTGAACGAGGGGGAAAAAAGCCCTGAAATAAAGCTCAAATATGACGAGACCAGCGATGAGGTCCTGATGCGGCTCCTTACCCTTAACGAAAATTACTCCAGGCTGAACGGCATTTTGCGGGGCGGCGATTGCAGTATCATTTTGGTCTTCAATCCTGATATACTTTCTTTGCGGGAATCGGAACGCCTCATCGAAGGATTAAGAGAACTGGGACTTCCGTTACGGGTCCTCGTCAACAATAAATTTACCGATGAACTGCTGGCGACCGCCGAGCAGGTCGAAGGAACGCTTAAGGCCAAGGCGGCAGGAATTCCCGTCAACAGGGTCCGGCTGTCATGCGGGCTGGGGGAAAGTTGTTCCGGGCTTTTCAATATTTCCGAAGACCTGACAAAATCAGTTTCCTGAACAGGATTATAGCCAAATGTTCCCAAATGAAAACATTGTAACCCAACCGGTCTTTTACCTGTTCATCGCTTTTTCTTTTTTTCTCGGATTGAGTTTTTTCTGGGGCAATAGGACGAACCACAAGATTTTCCTGTCCGCTTTTAACGATCTCATAAGGGTCATAAAACCTGCGGACCAGACCTTTACAAACATAGGCGGACTCATCGGCTATCACGCCAATTTTATTACAAAAAAAAATATTATTGAGAAGGTTGATGCGACAATAACCCTCCTCCCCAGGCAATCGCTGCTTTACCTGCCCGTCTCGAAGCTTATCAGGAAATATGACCGCCTCTTTATAACCATTCACCTGAAGAGCGCGCCCGTTTCCGAAGGTCACCTGATTGAGACAGGGTATGCCCGTTTCCGGGGGCCGAAGATCACAAACGCCGACCGGATGGAAAGGGAGAGCATCAAGTGGGGCGGGCTCGATTTTTTCCTGTATTATGAACAGCAAAGGATGCGCGGGAAACTGATGGAATTCGTCAGGAACAACCCCGATCCTGGTGTCGTCAGGCACATTGCGGTTGTTCCGCACGAAAGAAGGTGTTTTGTGTTCATGATCCCCCAAAGGGGAGAGGTGGCGAAATCCTTCGGACCTGTTTACGATTGGGTCCCTTCAATTCTGAAAATGGATAAGTAAACCCCGAATCACTTTACAGCAAAAGCTATAAGCTGTTTTGCCCTCTCATCGTAAGCTTTCAGTGCGAAATCCCCGTACAGGGTAACAGCGGCGAAACCCGCCTTGGTCAACATTTCCTTTATCTCGTCTCCAGAGTAAAGCCATAAACTGAAAGAGTAATCCCTTAATTGCTCATCCTGATAAAATCTCCAGTTCAGTCCCAGTCTTTTCCATTCCGAGTAAATTGTCCTGTATTCAGTAATTTGCCCTAATTTCTGAACCCTTTTGCGAACTGAATTTTTGAAGTTCCTGGCGAGGACTTCCCTCCCCGGTAAATCGATAAAAAAAGCCCCGCCTTTTTTCAGGTTGTCATATGTGCAGTTTAAAACCTTCTGATTATCCGCGGGATCATCGAAATAGCCAAAAGAACTGTAGAGGCTCAGCGCCAGATCATATGAGTCCTGCCGGGAAAAATAGCGCATGTCTTCCTGGATAAACTCAACACCGACGCCCTCGCAAAAGGCATAATCCCTGGCTTTACCGAGAAGAAAGGATGACCGGTCCACACCGGTCACGTGTAAGCCGTTTTTTGCCAGCGGAATCGAATGGCGGCCCGGGCCGCAGGCCAGGTCCAGCACACGGCCTTCCTTCAGGCCTGTCTTTTTCACAATTGCGGCGATCTCTTTGCAGGCATTCTTGAAAGCTTTTGGGGGGAAAAGAAAGGGATCGAGCGCTTCCCATATCTCTTCCTCAAAATGGCGGGAATCCGGTAACACGGATTTAACCGGTCTTGCACTCGAACTCATCGTGACACCTCTTATAAGTTTATTTATAAGAAGGTTAGGGTATATTCCAAGCACGTTCAACGATATTCGAGAACACACGTGCTCTGAACAGGGACATGATATTTAAATGCGGAGAGATTATTAAGGGTAAAATAGCTGCGCCAAGCCGGGAGGTTATAATTCAGCCGGATAATTAATTTATGTGTGACCTGATATGAAGCAGACCGTAAAAATAAACCTGCTCTTTATTTTTAACTCTTTCTCTTCAATGTCTCATATTTTTTTAAAAGATCCCGGATGGCCTCTGTCAAGACATCATTTATGCGCGATTCCCTCTGGGCGGCCATGACTCTCAACGATCTGATCAGATTCACTGGAATCGTGGTATTCAGATAACCCTTCTCTGTGCCGGATTGTTTTGGGCCCTTTATCCTGGATTGCTGCACTGCTTATTTTCTCCTCAAATAGTATAAACCTAATATGATATTTTAATGCCGCTTTCGAAATTGCCGTCCATGTCATAATCCCAATACCACTGAATTTCTTTCGGCTGTTCATGGTAAACGGCATAACCGTAAACAGTCTTATCCAGAAAAATGTATATCGTAATCAGCTTGCTTCCGCATTTGTAAGTCCTTAATTCTGTCTCTTCTCCCGAGATGGACCTGATTTTATTGATGTAACCCCTTGAGCCCAGGTCTTTACAGCCGCTCAAATCCGGACCGGGCCTGCAAATTTCGTATCTGCCCGTGTTCGAGTTGAAGAATTTGCCGTTTTCACATTCCAGGGCCTGAATTGGACCAGTCAGGGCAAGGTTTAAAATGAATATGCCCGAAATTCCCTTGATCGCAGTTTTTCCTAATAGCACGATATTAACATTACTCCCGCTGTTTTGTGGCCGAAAAAAAAATTCAGGGATGGATTCAGATGTTTAAGTAAAGGAGATTGTAATGAAATTTCATCCATCCCTGAAACTTGTATTGTCGCATCGGACCAAAATAAAAAAAGCCGCCCGACTAAACAATTAAAAATGTTTAGTTGGCGGCCCGACCTAACTGATTCCTCCAGAATTATATCTGGACCCGGATGCTCCTTTTTAATTGGAGCGCATGGTAATTTTGAAAATGAACTGACAGATACATACCAGATTAAATGTATGAACGTCAAATTTTATTTCGAAAAGAAATATGCTTTAGCGAAATTGCCGGATGAGGCTATAAAAGGTTCTGGGCGGCAAAACTGAAGTAATCCTCGACATCCCTGCCTATTATCACGTGGTCCAGGACCCTGATCCCAACCAGCTTGCAGGCATCCTTTACCTGGCTGGTGATCCTGACGTCTTCCGGCGAGGGGTCCGTCTCACCTGAGGGATGATTGTGAACGAGGATCACGGCCGAGGCGCTGTTGACGGAGGCTTCCTTGATTATCTCCCTGGGGTCCACGATGCTGGCGCTCACGCTCCCCCTGCTGATCTCCAGGCTCTTCAAAGGCTTGTTCTTGATATCGAGGAGGATGATTTTGAAAAACTCCTGCCTGGCGTCCCTCAGGTAGGGCCCGTATGATTCCCCCACGTACTGGAGCACGTCTTCGACTTTCCTGATCTGCCTGAAACCCTTGCGGGCCTTTTGAACAAGCATCCTCTTGCCGATCTCCAATGCGGCCTTGACCTGGGCAGCCTTGGCCGGGCCGATGCCGTCTATTTCGCAAATCTCGGATATCCGCGCCGCGTCAATTTCCCTGAGGTCCCCGAACCTGTTGAGGAGGCGCATGGCGATCTCCTCGGCGCTTGCCCCCTCTTTCCCGGTCCGCAGGATGATGGCCAGCAGCTTGGCCAGACTGAGGTTCTCCGCGCCTTTTTCCATGAGCATCTCGCGCGGCCGTTCCTCCGCCACCCAGGAACGGATCGGCCTCGTCTGCCTCATCCGCGCGCGGCGCTCGGATATGAGTTGCCTTGCGTTCCGGCACTCCTCATCGCTCGTCAGGGAAAGCTGTTCAATGAAACGTGAAGGGTTTTCAAGATTTTTGCCGGGACGGAAAAATATTTTCCCCCTGCGGCTTATGAACGGATAAGCGGCGCTCTCGGCCAGGATGTTCAGCAGATGATCGTTTGCTTCAGTCTTATTTCTGGGGTTGCCGCTCATGGTTCCCGTTTTTCAGAATGTCATGGATGGTTTCGAATGCCGAATACAGGATGCAGTCCGTGCCGTTTTCCCGGCACTTGAGGTAGAGGGTCTTTTTCCCGAAGACCAAGTCTGCGGACTTTGCGGGGCACACATCCGAGTAGCCGTCCCCGATATAAATTACGCGGCTGTACTTGTCTTTTAAAGCGGCGAGGATATTGCTCTTGCAGGTGCCGCATTTACGGCATTCGCCGTTGCTGTGGGGAAAGCCGATCGACACGGAGTGGTCGTCGCCGATGACAAGGCTGTTGGCATAATAATCTATTTGCGCGAGGCCGTTGCGGGAGAGGATATCCTGAATATAAAAATCAAGTCCGTCCGAAACAATCTTGACGTCCATGCCGGCAGCGTCGCAGAACTCGTAAAACTTTTTAAACCCGGGGTCCAGCTCGGCATGGCTGTCGAGAAAGGAGCGCAGTTCATCCGGGTCGATTTTGATAAAAGAGGCGATCAGGGTATAGGCGTCCATGGAGCCCATTTCCCCTTTGCGGTAAGCCGTGTCTATTTCGACCCACCTGCTTCCCGAGAAGTGCTTCAGGACCTCGTGGCCCACGTCGCGCCGGCTGATCGTCCCGTCAAAATCACAAATAACGAGGGGCGGAAGACCGCCCCTTTCCTTGAATTCATCACCCATAAATTCTTTAATACTTCTTCGTTTTTTTGAAAAACATGAAAACGCCCAGGACAATCAGGAGTAACGGCAAACCGTAATAGGCAAATTTTTCATAAGCTGTAAACCAGTTTTTCATGACAAGGAAGACCACTCCGGCAATGCCGATCAGCCAGCCGCCGATATCCTGGTAGCGCTGGATGAGCGTCCCGACCGAAATCACTATCAGGAAGACCGGCCAGGTCCGGCTGAAACCGTAATCGGTATGTTGATTCAGCAGGATCAAAGCGCCGACCGTAATCAGGATCAACCCTCCCGTCAGGATTCTTGTCTTCTCTTTGGCCTGCATTCATAACTCCTTAAAATTCGGATTTAAGCTGTTATTTCTTTTCCAGCATACTTATAAAAGGTTTGAACATATCAATCGGCACCGGGAAAATTGTAGTCGAGTTGTTCTCAGCTGCAATAACGACAAGGCTCTGAAGGTAACGAAGCTGGAGCGCTATGGGCTGATGGGAGATTACTTCCGCCGCGTCGGACAGCTTCTGGGCGGCCTGGAATTCGCCTTCCGCATTGATGACCTTCGCCCGCCTCTCCCTCTCGGCCTCGGCCTGCTTGGCGATCGCGCGTTTCATCTCTTCGGGAAGATCGATATTTTTCACTTCCACCAGGGTCACCTTGATTCCCCAGGGATCGGTGCCGCGGTCCAGGATTTCCTGGATATGGAGGTTGATCTTCTCCCGCTCCGAAAGGATCTCATCGAGTTCCACCTGTCCGCAGACGCTGCGCAGGGTGGTCTGGGAAAGCTGCGAAGTCGCATAAAGGAAATTCTCGACCTCGATGACTGCCCGGTTGGCGTCGACCACCCGGAAGTAGATGACCGCGCTTACCTTGATCGAAACGTTGTCCCGGGTGATGACGTCCTGCGAGGGTACGTCCATGGCTATCGTCCTCATGTCGACCTTCACCATGCGGTCGATTATGGGTATGAGGATGATCAAACCGGGGCCTTTCTGATTGATTATCCTGCCCAGGCGGAAAATGACCGCCCTTTCGTACTCATTGAGGATCCGTATTGCCGCAGCTAAAAACATAATGACCAGTACTATGAGAACAATGAGTGGATACATTTCCTTTCCTCCCGGGTTGTTATTTTACTTCTTCGACTTGGGCCAGTAAACCGCTTAATGAAACAATCCTCACCTTTTTACCCTTGGCAATCGGCTCTTTGCTGAAGGCGTTCCAGTACTCGCCGTTAACAAAGATCTTGCCGCTTTTCTCTATGTCGGTTACCGCTTCGCCGTTCATTCCGATCATGCCCTCGCCTCCCGTGTGGGGCGTGAGCATTTGGGCCCTTACGGCGAGATAGATCACCCCGACAAAGAACAAAGAGACGACGATCACCGCCGGTATCATTACCTGGAGCGACAACTGGAGGGCGGGGTCGGGCGATTCAAAGAGCAATAGCGATCCGAGGACGAGCGATATGATCCCGCCAATTGTCAGGATACCGTGGCTGATCACCTTGATCTCAGCGATGAAAAGAATGACGGCAAACAGGATCAGCAGGACGCCCGCGTAATTGACCGGCAGGGTCTGCAGGGCAAAAAAGGACAAGATCAGCGA
>JBDKTK010000355.1:0-3390 GCA_039680225.1 Syntrophaceae bacterium | reverse complement strand
CCCCGAACTCCGAACCATCTGTGTTATTGGCTTTGAGGATATGTCCCGCCGTGAAAGAGCCTGATGGGCTGACGGAACCTGTACCCCCACCAGTTCCAGGTCCTTCCACCTTCCAGGCAACCGCGATGGCTGGTATCAGGAGCAGGGTAAGAATAGCAAGGAGGATTGTATGCCGTCTCATCGCTGCACCCCCTTGCAGATCATGGTAACAGAGGGGGAGCTGCCGCCTGT
This sequence comes from Syntrophaceae bacterium, assembly GCA_039680225.1. Lineage (GTDB taxonomy): Bacteria > Desulfobacterota > Syntrophia > Syntrophales > UBA4778 > JBDKTK01. The sequence goes on along the minus strand of JBDKTK010000355.1, from coordinate 3,159 downwards.
TAGCGTAACGAGGCGGCCCCGAATGTTACCGGCGGGCATGTTGGTCACCGAGAAGACGCCCTGGCCGTCTGCATAATCGGAGTCAGCGGTAAGTGTCCAGGAAGCCATCTTGTTAAACGTAACGCCAGTGACGTTTCCCTCCAGGTTGACCACCACTTCAGTCGGGGCTCCGGAAACATTGACCTGGCAGGTCCACGAATTATATGGCGTCGTCACATATCTGGGAGTGCCGGCGCCGGGCGATGTCGCGCCGCCCAGGAGCGTGTACTGGTCAGAGTCCGCGCCCTGGGCGATAGCGACGACGAGCACGAGGAGCGCTGCGATTATGATTGAGGATAGTGTTTTCATAGTGTCTCCAGATTTGGGATTTGGATTTATTCTCTCGCGCATCCACCTTATTATTTTTCTTTTGTTTCGACCTTTCTGACCACGAGCATCTTCTCCGATTCGAGGACTTTAAGTGTTTTCCCATCCACGTCGAATTCCTGCTCTTTGTTTGTAAAATTTATACCTGCCCTGCGAAATTTCGGCGTGATCGATCTTGCTTTTATTTTCATGGAGTCTCTCCCTTTCGATTGAGTTGCCCCGCCCCCGAGGCTCTCTCCATTCACGGAGGCGGGAATTTAATTTATCAAGAGCCCTTTTCTTACTGCTTAAGCCAACCAGGGCACGTTGACCGTCTTCACGGTCTGATACCAGACGTTGCTTGCTCCGCCTGCCTTGTTCGCCGCCTCGATAACGGTCCTTGCCGCCGATTCGAGCGTAGGACCGTGCACGAGATGAGTGGGGACTACTCCGAGGGGCGTTACGCCGTCCTCGCGCTTGAGCGACATCATGGCCGAGCGGGCTGCCGCATAATTTGTTTCATCCAGGGTCTGCTTGCTGCCGTACGCCAACTGCGGCAGGCCGAAACCCACGTTCTTCCTGTCATCGATGCCGTAGACGAATTTCTTGCGCATGAAAACGCTTTCGTCGTTCGGATTGTCGAGCGCGACGAACTGCGGCTTCTGGCGCATCTGCAGGATGATGGGCTTTATGGGGCGGCGCAGGTCCATAAGGAACCAGGGCTCTCCGGAGCCGCCACCCGTATTTGAATAGCTCCCTTCTCCCCAGGGATGGTCGTCGTCGAAGAAATACTGGCCATCGAAGCAGATGCTATCAAACCCGGCCTTCAGCAAGGCGAAGACAAGGATGTCGGGATGCTCCGCTGCCGCCTGAGACAGGCCCTGGATCCTCGGCGTATAAAGACCGAGAAGATCATCCAAAATGTCATTGCGGTCGACCCCGATCGTTACTTCAAAATCTTTGTTTCTGATTGTGTAGTCATAGACCGAAAGGTCCTTGATCACGCGATCGCCGAGCCACTCCCGCATACCCGGGAAGTCCCCAAGCCAGGGATAACCCTGCTCGCGGGTATTGGATGGTGCCAGCATGGCCACCAAGGCCCACATGGTTTGGACGGCCGCAAATGCCTGGTTGAAAATGACGCTGAACGATTTGTGAACTCCCTGAAGTGTTCCAGTGTTTATGATCATAATGAATTACCTCTCTTTCGGTTAAATTGTTGAGGGCGGTTTCAGGCGCCCGCTTGTGCCTTATTCGCCGTCGTCAAGCTGAGCGATCAGGATGAGATCGCAGTTTGCTCCGGCGCCTCCGGCTGTTTCGTTAGCCACCACTGCTAAATCTGTATTGGCTGCAATGGCAATGGCAAGCGCTTCGGCCTCGCCCTTGGTGTCCGTCCCGGCGATTGATAAAAGTGCTGATCCGTTCAGTTCTAATGCAAGAGTCTTATCCGCACCGGGGGCCGTTCCGAGGTTGACGTAAGCCCGTTTGACAACTATGGGTACGGGCAGCTCCAGGGCGGGCAGGGCTGCGATGGCCTGGTCCTCTCCGTCCTTGGTCCAGCCGGTGAACCTGGGGATTGCGATCACGATGGTTTTGGCCAGCTTCTGCAGGGCCAGCTCAACGGTGGCTTCGGCTGCGGAATAATGGGCGCCCGCATCGAGGATGGAAATCGCAGACGCCGCATGGGCACCGCTCGCATCCGCGACGTGGACAGCCACATCGGCCTGCTTGACCGCGGGCTCGATATCGACGAAAGCTTCGGTTGCGCTGAGGTACTCGGCGATAACACCGGCGAAAATGAGATGAGTTACATTGACAGCCAGGTCGACCAGGTCGTCATCGACCAGGTAGACATTGTCGCCAACGTTCGCCTGTGAGATTTCATGGGCAAATTTCATAAGCCACAGGCCGCGCCGATGCACGAGGCCGATCAGATCTCCATCGTTGCCGAGCGAGTTGTCTACGTACTGCCGGCTGACGCCCTGGAAGATAAGCCCTGCCGTATCGGCGCCGGGCACCAGGAAACCGGTTGCATTGATGCAGGCATTGGCGCCGGCAAATATTTTGGTGTTCCTATAGACCGGGACTGGAACTTCGACTCCCGGTTTAGATTCGGTCTTCTTGTCTTTTGATAATGCTGTCATCGCTTTTTCCTCCGGAAAACTGATGGTTATTTTTTAGTGGAAACCGCTCCCCGCTTGGTTAGGCCTCTTTGGGAGAAAACTTCTTGTACGTCTCCGCGTCGATGCCCATCTGCTGATTTATGGCCAGCTGGACATCGTCAACGTTTCCTCCCCCGTTCGGTTTCTTTCCGTCGAGGTTCGAGGGGTCCGCGATCACCGGGGCGGCGGCGACGAATGATTTAAAGCGATCCAGGCCGCCTTCCGTTTTGCACTGGGCCCGGTGGTAATCGGCTGTGGCAGGGGTGATCTTGCCCGCTTTGAGGGCGACATCGATCTCGGTGTTAATTGCCTTTTCCAGGTCGGCTTCTTTGATCTTGTTCAGCGCCGTCTCCGCATTGGTTGCCCTCTCCAGGGCCTTGTTGTAATCGGCCCTGGGGACGAATTTGTCCAGGGAGGGGCTCTCGGCCCTGTTAAGCGCCGTCTCGAGTTCCCGCTTGTTCGCGGCAATACGGTTCAGCGCCTCCTCAAACGTTGTGGTCGCCGGAAGTCCAAGCGCCGCCAGCAGTTTTGCCAAATCCATAATCTCTTTCTCCTTTCGCAGATTTTCATCTAACTGTTCTTGGTTGAGCGCCGCCATGTACAGGTTTGGCTGGTTGGTAAGTCCCGCCGAGACGATCCTTACAATGCGGTG
>JBDKTK010000354.1:0-13344 GCA_039680225.1 Syntrophaceae bacterium | reverse complement strand
ATAGTCGGTATCGGTGTAGCCCGTGGCGCCTTCCACCTTAATCACCTCAAGGCCGGCATAAACACCTATGCCGTTGAGGAGATTTACGGCCGATATGATGCCGCCCTTCATATTATACCTGGCCGAGAGCGGCGCGATCCGCGGCGCCCTTCCCTGCCCCCACAGCCAGATCGAGTTAGCCGGTAATTTGCCTTTCTCGACCCTGGCGCTGTTTACCGGATGCGAGGCAAGGAAGTCCTTCACGGATTCCATAAGTCCGCGGATGTCTTCGGAACCCGGGCCTTTGGGCAGGTAATTTTCTATCGGACTTCCCACGATATCGTGGGGAGGAGTGGTTTCGGCCTTATCGGAACCGTTCTTCCAGACTGTCAGGTGCCTGTAGCTGATGCCCGGGACAAACCGGACCAAACCGGACCCGAATTTCTTTTGCAGGTCCAGGACTATTGTTTCAGCCTCGGCATTGGAGATATGCCCGGCCGAATAATCGGCCATCTTCCCGTCCGCAATTGTCACGAGGTTGCAGCGGAAGGCCACATCGTCGGGCCCCAGCTTGACGTTCATGTTCGCGGCCTCGAGGGGTCCCCTTCCAGTATATGAGGAATTCGGGTCATAGCCGAGTACCGACAGGTTCGCGACATCGCTGCCCGGCGGGAACCCTGCGGGAATGGTTTCCACCAGCCCCAGCGTCCCCCTGGCTGCCATCATATCCATATTGGGGGTATCGGCGCACTCGAGCGGCGTCCTCATCCCGAGTTCCGCAAGCGGCTCGTCCGCCATCCCGTCTCCCAACAATACAATGTATTTCACTTTATAAACCCTGATGTCCCCAAACCGGACCGTTACTTGAGTTTCTCGTCCTCTATCCTGATCCTTACAGTGCGGTCCTGGACGATATCGAGCTTGTCGATTTCTTCGAGGGCCATCCTGACGTTCTTTTCCCGCGATTCATGGGTCGTCATGACAACAGGCACGGCCCCGTCGAGCTTCCTGCCTTTCTGGATGACCGCGGCGATGCTGATGTTGTTGGCGCCGAGGATCCCGGCAATCTTCGACAGGACGCCGGGGCGGTCCACGGCGGAAAAACGGAAATAGTACTTCGTATCAATGTCGTCCATCGGCAGAAGCACTATGTCCTCGATCCTTGTTTCATCCAGCACCCTGGCCGGAAGCCTTCTCGACACGCCCTTGAGCATGTCGCGTGCAATATCCACGATATCGCTCACCACGGCGCTTGCGGTGGGCATCATCCCGGAGCCCTGGCCGTAAAGGACTATGGAATCCGCGGCGTCGGCAACGATATGGAACGCATTGAAATTCCCGTTGACATTCGCAAGCAGGTGGTCGAAGGGGATCATCGTGGGATGGATCCTTGCCTCGATTGAATTCTCCCGCTGATTGGCTATGGCCAGCAGTTTGATCCTGTAGCCCAGTTCCCGGGCGAACTCGATGTCCTGCTTTTCGATCCTGGAGATGCCTTCCCGGTAAATGCCTTCCAGGCGGACCCTCTTGCCGTAAGACAGGGCAAGGGTTATGGCCAGCTTGTGGGCGGTGTCTATCCCCTCAATGTCGTAGGTCGGATCGGCTTCTGCGAACCCAAGCTCCTGGGCCTCTTTGAGGACCACGTCGAAAGCCTTCCCTTCGTCCGTCATCTTGCTCAGGATGAAATTGGAGGTGCCGTTCATGATGCCGAAAACAGACTTGATCCTGTTGGCGACAAGGCTCTCCTTGATTGTCTTGATGACCGGTATGGTGCCCCCGACGCTGGCTTCGAACCCGATATCGACATTCTCCTGCTCGGCCGCCGCGAAGATCTCGTCGCCGTGGTTGGCCAGCAGGGCCTTGTTGGCCGTCACAACATGCTTTTTGTTCCGTATGGCCTTCAGCATGAACGATTTGGCCGGCTCAAAGCCGCCGATCAACTCGATTACTATCGATATCTCGGGATCATTGAGGATTTCATGGGCGTCCTTGGTCAGCAGGTTCTTATTTACTGACACTCCCCGGGATGAAACGATATCCAGGTCGGCTATTTTTTTCAGAATGATCCTGGCCCCGAGACGCTTTTCCAACTGGGCCATGTTTTGCTGAAGGAGGCGCACCACCCCCGCACCCACGGTACCGAACCCGATAAGCCCCACTACTATTTCTTTCATTATGCTTGCCCCGCCAATATGTCTTTTAAAACAAAGTTTTCTATACCAGCCGGGCATTTTTGTCAAATGATTCAGTCCTTTGCACCGTGACACTCCGGCGGCAACCCCGCAAAGGCACGCTCAGGCATTCGACCTCTGGATCAATATGCCGGAGATAATCAGGACCAGGCCCGAAATCGTAGACAATCTGATTTCTTCCCCGACTATCAATGCAATAAAAAACAGGGAGATGAACGGGGCAAGGTATACCAGGTTGCTGACCTGCGCGGCGGTCCGGGAAAGTTTCAGGGCCTTGAGCCAGAAGACGAAAGTCAGGCCCATCTCGAACAGGCCGATGTATGCCGCCCCGATTGTCCCGGCGGTGCTCAAATGCAGTCCTTCCGGGGACAGGAGGACAGCGGCCAGGGTGTAAAGCGAACCGAAACCAAAGCTCAGGAACAGCTTCAGGACCTCGTCCCTGCTGTCCTTGACATTGTAAATCCAGAACAGGGCCCAGATTATCGAGCTGGAAAGGGCCAGCGCGGCCCCGAATGCGTTGCTGAACCGGAGGTCTTGAAAGTTCCCCTGCGTGGAAATGACCAGCACCCCCGCAAAGCTCACCATGATCGCGAAGATGCTTTTCAGGCCTATTTTCTGTTTCAGCAGGACGGCGGAAAGGAGCACGAGCATTATCGGCCAAGTCCAATTGAGCGGCTGGGCCTCCTGCGCGGGGAGGACGGCATAGGCCTTGAAAAGCACAAGGTAATAGATAAAAGGGTTCAAAAGACCAAGCCCGGCGGAGCGGACCAGGTCGTTTTTCGAAGATGTCTTGAGATCGTTCCATTTGCCCTGCACAAGCAGGATGAGGAAAAGCGCGGCCGTCGACACAACCGATGCAATAAAAAGCATCTGGATGAAACTCAGGCTGCGCAGGGTAAGCTTGAATGCCGAAGCGACCGTGGACCAGAGCAGGACCGTCAGTGCGGCGAAGAGATAGGCTTTCGTCTGGTTTTCCAAGCCTTCCAACCCGGTTCGAAAATTCAGTTTACATCAGCTTGAAGGAAACAATTGAAAATTTTAAAATAAATCAATCAGCGACGGCAGGATATGCACATCATGCAAGGTTTCAATCACTTCCAGTATACCGATCAGCCATATGAACCAGAGGGCGTCAAAGATATTCTTCCTGAATAAAACAGGCTTGATTACGTAATCTTCAGGTTCTGAAAAATTCTCCACCCTGGGGAAAAACCTGGGCACTTTACTCACATATTCATCAAATGCCCCTTTATGCAGCTCTCGCAGCCGCAATTCTTCCGATTTTATCACTGAAGGGTAGTAGAGAGCGAAGCCTATCAGGATAAGCAGGGGTATGATAAATGTCTCTGTCGCGAAGCCGACACCGAGAGCTCCTATAAGACTGAAAAAATAAAGGGGGTTCCTGGTCATGGAGTAAGGACCAGCCGTAATAAGCGTATTTTCCTTATAGCCTGCTATATAAAGAGTGCACCACAACCTGCCCATTGATCCTATACCCGCCAGAACCATTCCAATTAAAAATAAAAACGCATTCACAAGCGGGGCTGTCTGTTCCCAATAATTACCGGAGAGCATAATCAGAAGAACCAAGACGAGAGCATACAACTGGGAAATTCTAATACGCATATTTATTCCTGTTCAGATGTGAATTAGCCGGACAAGCTTCATGCTGCCAGCGGCCCGATACGGGCTCTCACCCGGCCCCATAAAAATATCCCCGCCGGGAACAGCGGGGATATATAATAATTTTTGAGTTTTTGCGTCAAATTTCGCTAGAACCTGAAACCCACATTGGCCGTCGCGACAAACCCGCTCAGATCATAGCTTTTGGAACCTGAAAGCGGAGGCGCAAAATCAACACTGGAAATGAAATGATATTTGAGTTCGCCTCCGGCAAAGAACATCTTGGTAATATTGTATACAGCGCCGGCCCCCAGGAATCCGCCAAAGGCGGTCTTATCATCCGAATAATTCAAGTCATTCCCTAAAGTGGATGAATCAATATCCCTGTCGAAATTGATAAAATAAGCCCCCAGCCCGCCGATGCCATAAATTTCAAGCTTCTCACTCAAAGGGAAAACCGCTTTGAGTGATATGGTCAAAGGGACAACGGTGAGTGTATCAGACGAGCTATAAGCGCCAAAAACAGAATTAAAACCAATCGTATCATCACTGGAAAGCCCGAAACCCCCGATGCCCAGTTCGATCGCCAGATTCTTTGTTATGTACCGGCCTATCCCGACTTCGGCGTTAAATCCGGTGCTGTCAAACTGATCAACATCACTCGAGGTGGGGAAATAAGCGCCGAACTTGCCTACAACGTAATTCTTCTTTGCTTCCTGGGCAAAAGCAGACGAAACCCCCGCGATAATTACAAGAAAACATAAGGATACAACCAGATAACGTTTCATGGCCCAAATGACCTCCCGTTTAAATTTATATCAGGCTCAGCTATTTTCAGGCTCGATGTTTGTTCTATGCTGTAAAACTGGTTTGTTGTCAATTATTTTCCAACAGGAGCTGAATTGACCCTTTCCCGCCCTGATGATATGGTATGAAAAATCAAAACGGCTGTGAGGGCAAAAAGGAGAATACATATGTTGGAGATCAGAAATTCAGTTGCGGTAATCACCGGAGGCGGCGGAGGGATCGGCCTTGAGATTGCAAAGTACTGGGTCCGGAACGGGGGAAAGGTTGTCATAGCAGATGTGGCCCCCCAGTTCCTTGAAAAAGCCGAGGCCGAGCTCAAGGGCATGGGCGGAGAGGTCCTGTCCGTCGTATGCAACGTTACCAGCGAGGAGGACTGCGGCAGGCTTGCGGATGCGGCGATCGAGAAGTTCGGGCAGATCAACCTTGTGGCCCCGTTTGCCGGCATCATCAAAGATGCGATGATGGTCGCAACCGACAAGAAGACCGGGAAGGTCATCCGCAAGATGACCCTGGACCAGTTCAAGGCGGTCATCGACATCAACCTCACCGGCGTGTTCCTGACGGTCCGCGAATGCGCGGAACGGATGATCAACAACAACTGCAAGGGCCTCATCTGCCTGGTTTCCTCGACCGGCTCCCTCGGCACGGCGGGACAGATCAACTACTCGTCTTCCAAGGCGGCCATGTCAGTCATCCCCAAGGTCCTGACGGCCGAGTTCTTCCGCCGCGGCTTTGCCGACAAGATCCGCTGTGTTGCCATAGCTCCCGGATATGTCGGGACCGCGATGGTCAAGGGCATGGACCAGACGGCGCTCCAGAAGATCCTGTCGGACGTCCCCATCGGCAGGCTGGTTGAGCCCGCGGAAGTGGCATCACTGGTAGGTGAGCTTTACCGGAACGAGGCCCTGGCCGGCGATGTGTTCTTCATTCACGGCGGCCTGAGGCTCGGGTCGAGAGGATAATACCTGATATCTGAAATTTGATATCTGAAATCTGAAATTCAAAAAAAACGGGAGCTTTGCTCCCGTTTTTTTTGTGTCACTAGCCGGTTTTGGCCAGCTGGAGCTTGCTCCCCCAGCGCCTGATCAGCACTTCCCTCAGCAGGGCGTGCTCGGGCCGAAGCAGGTCGGGGTCTTTTTCCACGAGAGCAAAGGCCTCTGTGCGGGCGTCATCAAGAAGCCTGCCGTCCCGCAGGATATTGGCCACCCTGAAATCCGGCAGCCCCGACTGGCGCGTTCCCATGAATTCCCCGGGGCCCCTGATGTTGAGGTCCTCTTCGGCTATTTTGAATCCGTCATTTGTCTGCTCCATGACTTTAAGGCGGCGCGTGGCGCTTTCCGTCTTCCTGTAATCTGTCATAAGAATGCAGTACGATGCCTTTTCGCCGCGCCCCACCCTGCCCCGGAGCTGGTGCAACTGGGAGAGGCCGAACCTCTCGGCGTGCTCGATCACCATAAGCGATGCTTCCGGTATATCGATTCCCACTTCAATGACTGTCGTCGAGACCAGGATATTAATATCCTTTGATTTGAACCCGGCCATTATCAGGTCTTTTTCATCGCCCTTCAGGCGGCCGTGGATCAGGCCGACTTTGAATTCCGGAAAAATGTCCTTCTGGAGGTGGCCGGCCATATTCGTCGCATCTTTCAGGTCGAGCGCTTCGGATTCTTCAACGAGCGGATACACAATAAAAGCCTGGCCGCCCCCGGCAATTTCCTTGCGGATTATTTCATAGACCCTGCCGCGCTCTTTTTCGACAAACACCTTCGTGCGTATCGGTTTCTTTCCGGGAGGAGCCTCGTCGATCACCGAGAGGTCCAGGTCGGCATAGACGGTCATGGCAAGCGTGCGCGGGATGGGGGTGGCCGTCATGAACAGCACGTCGGGATTGCCCCCCTTCTCTCGCAGCGCCGCGCGCTGGACGACGCCGAACCTGTGCTGCTCGTCTATGACGGCGAGGCCGAGGCGCCTGAATTTCATCGTTTCCTGGACAAGCGCGTGCGTCCCGACAATTATATCGATGTCACCCCCGGCAATCTGCCCGGCCGTCCCCGTTTTTCCGGAGCCCTTCCGGCTCCCCGTGACAAGCGCCGCTTTCAGCCCGAGGATGCCTGCCCATTTCTCCACCTGCAGATAATGCTGGTTCGCAAGGATTTCCGTGGGGGCCATGATCGCCGCCTGGTAGCCGTTCTCGCATGCGGCTATCATCGCGGCAAGCGCCACCACCGTTTTGCCGGAGCCGACGTCCCCCTGGAGGAGCCTGTTCATCTGGAAAGGCCGGCCCATGTCCGCCTGTATCTGCCCCAACACCCGGCGCTGCGCCCCTGTCAGTTTGAACGGCAGCGAGCCGAAGAATCTCTCGAGGAGCTTTCCCCCCGGGCGGAACGATATCCCCTTTTCCAGGACGGTGCTCTTCTTCCTCAAGGCCATGCCGAGTTCGAAATAGAAGAAATCGTCAAATACGAGCCTCCTGAATGCCGCGGTCGCCATGTTGTTGCAGGTATCGATGTTTTCTTCCTGAGGCGGGAAATGCGCATTCTCCAACGCCTCCGAGACAGGCGGCAGCCCCAGGCGGCTGCATATTTCGCCCGGGACGGGGCTCAGCAGGCGGCTGCCGAAACTGTCCAGCGCCTGGCGCACAATTCTCCTGATCTTCTTCTGGTGCAGGCCTTCCGTTTCCGAATATACCGGCACTATTCTCCGGAAATCCAGAAATCCGGAATCGGCATCGTCTTCGTCGATCAGTTCATAGTCAGGGTGGGCCATCTCTTTGAGGAGGGGGCTCCCTTTTACCTCGCCCGTGAAAATGAAGCGGCGCCCGGCCGTGAATGTATTTTTGAGGTAAGTATGGGCCCCGTGGAACCACACGGCCTTGATAATCCCGCTTTCATCCGCCGCCCTGATCTCGAATACCCTGACCCTCCTGTATTTCCTGATCTCCGCAGAAATCACCGTCCCGATAAACGTCTCCCTTTCCCCGAACCGGAGCTTTGCTATGGATTTTATAGACCTGCGGTCCTCGTACCTGCGGGGGAGAAAGTAAAGGAGGTCCTCGATGGTGCAGATATTTTTCCTGCCGAGCAGTTCGGCGAGCTTCGGGCCCACGCCCTTCAGGTACTGGACAGGCTGGGACAGCTTCTGGAAAGATGCCTCAAGCTCCCCCGGAATATTCGCAGCGGGCTGAAGCCCGGAATCCGCTGAAAGGTCCCGTTCGATCTGATTCCGGTCCTGGGGCGCCGCTTTCAGGTCCCGCACGACCGCAGCCGCAGACTTCAGGCACTCCGTCTTCCGAGGAACGGAAAAATCCTCGAACCCGGTGAAAACGCTCTCGAGGAGGCGGATATGGGAGTGCTGTGCCGCATCCAGGCCCGGAAGCGATTTCAGGTTGTCCAGGCATTTCAGTACCAGCGCCTCCAGCCCTTTCACCTGGCCGACGTTGCGGAAACCGTCGCGGGAAGCGAACAACACAGGCCGTTCGATCATTTCCAGGATTTCATATAAATCCACGTTTTTGCACCTTTATCGGAACCCCTCTGATTGACTTTTAAAACGAACTACTGTAATTAAGCCAAGTATTTATAAATGATTCTCATCGATAATGCAAAGGCACGATTTTAATGGATAAAAAGACATCGTACAAAGACGCCGGGGTGGACATAGACAAAGGGAACCTGTTTGTTGAAAAGATCAAACCTCTTATTCGCAGCACTTTCAGGAAAGAGGTCAGGGGCGACATCGGGAAATTCGCCGGATTGTTCCACCTCGACACGGCAAAATTAAAAAGCCCGCTGCTGGTGTCGTCAACGGACGGCGTCGGGACCAAGCTGAAAATAGCCCAGATGATGGACAAGCACGACACAGTCGGGATCGACCTCGTCGCCATGTCCGTCAACGACATTATCGTCAACGGGGCCGAACCGCTCTTTTTTCTCGACTACATTGCCTGCGGCGCCCTGAGCCTGGAGACAAGCGTCAGTATTGTCGAGGGCATAACCAGGGGATGCACTGACGCGGGCTGCGCCCTCCTTGGCGGTGAGACTGCGGAAATGCCGGGCTTCTACGGGCCGGGAGAATACGACCTTGCCGGTTTTGCCGTGGGAATCGTCGATTCGGAAAAACTGATCGACGGATCGGCCGTCAGCGTGGGTGATTGCCTTATCGGACTTGCATCCAGCGGCCTCCACAGCAACGGTTACTCCCTCGTCAGGAAGGTCTTGTTCGATCAGGAAAAGCTTGACCCCAAAATTTTTGTGGACGAGTTGAACGACATCCTGGGAATCGAGCTTTTGAGGCCCACCCGGATCTATGTCCGTTCCGTTCTCAATGTCTGCCGCAATTTCAACGTGAAGGGGATAGTCCATATCACAGGAGGCGGCTTTATCGAAAACATCCCCCGGGTCCTGCCGGACCCCTGCCGGGTAAATATAGAAAAGGGAAGCTGGGACGTGCCCCCCGTTTTTGATTACATCCAGAGGATCGGCGGGATAGAAGAAAAGGAGATGTACCGCGTTTTCAACATGGGGATCGGCTTGGTCCTGATAGTCCCGGACAGGCAGCGCGAAGAGGCGCTCCAGAGATTAACAGCGCTCGGAGAACAGGCGAGCATCATCGGCGTAGTGGAAAAGCGGGAAGAACGCGGGCCTGCGGTTGTATTCGGGACGGAACTCGAATGAAGAAGCTGAAGATCGGGGTCCTCGTATCGGGGAGCGGTTCCAACCTGCAGTCGATAATCGACAAGATCGAGCAGGGGAAGCTGAGCGCGGAAATCGCGATCGTCATCTGCAACAACCCCCGGGCATTCGCCCTTGAAAGGTGCGCCAAGCATAAAATCCCCTTCGAGTTGATCAGCCAAAGGGACTTTCCGGGCAGGATTGACTTCGACATGAAAATGGCGGAGCTCCTCCACGGGCGCGGGGTTGAACTTGTCGTGATGGCGGGGTTCATGCGGGTGCTGTCCCCCGAGTTCCTCAGCGAATTTCCGTTGAAAGTCATCAATATCCACCCGGCGCTGCTGCCTTCGTTCCCCGGCCTCCACGGGCAGAAACAGGCCTTCGACTACGGCGTGAAATTTTCCGGCTGCACGGTCCACTTCGCCGACAGCGGCGTCGACACCGGCCCCATCATAATCCAGGCAGTGGTCCCGGTATTTGACGGCGACACCGAGGAAAGCATGTCTGCCAGGATCCTGAAAGAGGAGCACAGGATTTACCCCCAGGCCATCCAGCTGTACGCGGAAGGCAAGCTCGAAGTAAGGGGACGGAAAGTCATCATCAGGGGCGGGGGCGAGGAGGCCCGGGGCGCCCTGGATGCAACGGCCGGTCCGCTGGCCGGCATTGCCCTTCACAATCCGCCGTTAAAGGACTTCTAAGGCAACCCGCCCTCCTATCTCACGCTATGAATAAAACCGCATTTAATATATATTTTACAAGTGACATGCAATCCACTCCGGAGGATTTCTGAATGAGCGCCCAGGAGCATTTCGCGATATCATCTCTCGGACCCAGAAACATCGCCTCTCCCATTGCCATCGGCTATTTCAAAGACGACGACGACAGGCTCCTCTTCAACATCTATCTCAAGCACTATGACGACCTCAAGGATGTGGACGGCCGGCCCATTTCGCTGGAGATCGCCGGTCCGCGCGAGATGATCTACTTCGACCCTTCCAAGGCGAAAGCGGCCATAGTGACCTGCGGCGGCCTGTGCCCCGGGATCAATGACGTCATCCGCGGGATAGTCCTGGAGCTGCATCACCGGTACAATGTCAGGAACATAGTGGGAGTCAGGTACGGGTACCAGGGGCTTATCCCGAAATACGGGCACCAGACCATGGCGCTCGACCCGGAAGTCGTCAATGACATACATCACTTCGGGGGAAGCATCCTCTCGTCCTCCCGGGGAAGCCAGGACATCGGCCAGATGGTCGACGCCCTGGAACGCATGAATATCAACATGCTGTTCTGTATCGGCGGGGACGGCACAATGCGGGCCGCGGAACTTATCACGAATGAAATCAGCCGCCGGAACCTCAAGATAAGCATTATCGGCATCCCCAAGACGATCGACAACGACCTGGCCCTGATCCAGAAGAGCTTCGGTTTCGACACCGCCATTTCGGAAGCGGCCCGGGCCATTCAAGGCGCCCACAATGACTCCAAGGGCGCCCTTAACGGCATCGGCCTCGTGAAATTAATGGGGAGGCAGTCGGGCCATATCGCGGCCTATGCCGCCCTGGCCCTGGCGGACGTAAATTTCGTCCTGGTCCCCGAAGTGCCTTTCGACCTTGACGGCCCCCGGGGTTTCCTCTCGGTCCTGGAGGACAGGCTCAGGAGCAGGCGCCACGCAGTGGTCATCGTGGCCGAAGGGGCCGGGCAGGACCTTTTCCGGAAAAGGAAAGATGTCGAGACGGACGCCTCGGGCAATATCAAGCTGTTTGATATAGGGCTGCTCCTGAAAAAGAGGATCGAGGACTATTTCCGGAAGCTCAACATGGAAATAAACCTGAAATATATCGATCCGAGCTACATGATCCGCAGCGTGGCGGCCAACGCGAGCGACAGCCTGTTCTGCGGGTCCCTGGCCAAGTACGCAGTCCATGCAGGGATGGCGGGAAAGACCAGGATGGTGGTGGGGCTTGTCAACGACGTTTTCGTGCACCTGCCGCTCTCCGCCGTGGCTTCCAAGAGGAAGACCGTGGACCCCGAGGGGAACATCTGGATGCAGGTGCTGGAGACGACCGGCCAGCCGCAATCAATGAAAAACGGTTGAATTTCCAAAAAAAGCTTGCATAATCTACTCAATTAGCTTAGAGAATCGGCTTCATATTTTAAGCAAGGGGGATTTTCGAATTGTCCAGAGTATGCGATGTTTGCGGGAAAGGTCCTGTTGTCGGGCACAATGTCAGCCATGCGAACAACAAGACTAAAAAAGTCTGGTATCCCAACCTGCAGAAAGTTAAAGTCCAGACTGAAAAAGGGCCTGCCAGGATGAAGATCTGCACCCGGTGCCTGCGCTCCGGTTTCGTCAAGAAGGCCTCATAGCAGTTTCAAATTCGGGATTTAAATCCGGACCTCTCAAGCATTCCTGAAACGTCTTTCAGGAATGCTTCTTTATTTTCGGTCAACTCCATCGAGCGGCGGAAAAGGGCTTCCAGCCCGTCTTTCAGGCCGCCTTCCGGTTCGTCCCGGAACTTCTTCAGGAACAGCCCGACCCGGCCGCCGACATTCATCGTACTGAGCAGGCGCTCCGCATTTCCGAGGAACCGGGCCCTGTTCATTGTCTCCTCTATAACATGTTCGTCGATCCCGTAAAACCAGCCCGCGGTCCTGGACAGCTCGCCGAGCCTTTCCGCAAGGGTGAACCTCACGGCTTGCGTGAGGAGTTCCATCAGTTGCTTTTCCCTTTCGTATAAATCCAGGTCGAAAGCCATTTCAATCAGCACGTGGGACCTGTAGGCGGCTTCCGAAGGGCTGATGTCGCGCCCCGCGCCGCGGTATAAATCCCGGAGACCGCCGCTGATCTCTTTTCCCACAACGTAGGCATAGCCCCTGGAATCGGGATCGAAACTTCCGGGACGGCTTTCGCCCTCTCCGAAATGGGCAAAGTCGTCGGTGAGCAGGTGAAAATATATGTAGCGCGATTTTGTGAATTCCCGGGGCGGTTCCGTTGTGCTGTCCGGCCTGCAGGCCGGCCTGTGGGTTATCTCGGCGGAGATGGTTTCATGCAGCGGCAGCACGTCGGGAAGGATATTGTAGATGTAAAGGTCGGAAAGGCGCTGCCGGTCTATGTATTCCCCTCCCAAAAACTCCCTGAGAATCCATGTGTGGGTGAGCATCAACATGGATCATCTTGTCCCGGCGTTTTTCTCCGGCTGCGAAACTGAGGTTATCGTCATCTTTTTCAGGTTGGCAATCCTTATCTGGAACGAACCGTATTTCGTTCTGCCGTATGCCTTCTTGTTTTTGTCAAGCACGAGCGTGGTCTCGCCTCCCTCGTTGAGCCTTGCAGTGCCGAGGAGTTCCCCGTTCTGCATCCTGAAAACAATTGATTTGATTTTCTCGAACCCTATGGTGTAGACGCCCTGGCCTTTCTTCCCCTGCAGGAACGTTTCCCCGTCTATGCTCGCGCCGGCGCACTCCGTAACCACATCGTTCTGGTCGACAAAGACGGCCCCGACGTTTTTCGCCGCCGCCGGTATGCGGTCGGCAGGGCCGCCGCCTGAACCGCCCATGGCGAGGATAATTGGAACTGCAAGAAAAACAAGCACAGGTAAAAATTTCTTCATCATCACACCCCTGAATCTGTCGGCGGTCCTATTTCTTCGAACTCGATTTCCTTTTTGAGATTCTCAACGAGATCAGCTGCTTCCGAGATAAAATCCGGCATTATAAAAAGCTTGACAACGGCTTTGTTTTTATCAATAGTCGTGCACGTTCCCAGCCCCTCATGGCCTTCAAAAATAAACTGAAGGCGCGCGATATCGTTTCTTTTCAATTTCAGGTATTTATCCGGCATTGTGACTGGGCGCTCTTTTTTTGATAACACTCAAGAATATAAAGATCAAGATTAATTCTGAAAATGAATTTTAATGAATAGAGCCTCCCAGTTGCTTCCGACTACCAAATGGAGAATTCCTGAAGACGATGCTCCGGAAATTCAAGCAAACCTGATAAAAGAGCTCTGCATCCATCCTGTCCTGGCGCGCATCCTGGCAAACCGCTCGATAATAGATCCCGCTGAGGCA
>JBDKTK010000353.1:0-8031 GCA_039680225.1 Syntrophaceae bacterium | reverse complement strand
AACTGGCCGTCATAGCGCTGCTATGCCGCGGGCACCTCCTGATAGAGGACCTGCCCGGGTTGGGCAAAACGATGCTGGCCAGGGCAATGGCAAGCTCGCTTGCCCTGCAGTTCAAACGCGTCCAGTTCACACCCGACCTGCTCCCCTCCGATATCACCGGCGTCCAGATTTATAATCAGAAAAGCGCCGAATTCGAATTCAAGCCCGGCCCGGTCTTCACCAACGTCCTACTCGCTGACGAGATAAACCGCGCTACCCCGCGCACGCAATCGAGCCTGCTGGAATGCATGGAGGAAACCCAGGTGACCGCCGACGGGAAGACCTACCCGCTGCCGCCGGTATTCATGGTCATAGCCACCCAGAACCCGATCGAGCTCCAGGGGACATATCCGCTGCCGGAAGCCCAGCTCGACCGTTTCTTCATGCGGATCAAAATGGGCTATTCGAGCATCGACGAGGAAGTGCGCATGATGGAGATGCAGATCAAGAAGCATCCCATCCACTCCATCTCTTCCGTGCTCTCCGATGAGGACATCCGCGGGATGCAGGAGGCGGTCAGCGATGTGTACATTGAGAATTCGGTCATGCGTTACATCGTCGGCATAATGAACGCCACCCGGACAAACGCCGATGTTCTGTACGGGGCGAGCCCGCGCGGCTCTCTCGGCATGATGCGGGCCGCCCAGGCCATGGCGCTGCTGAGGGGTCAAAATTACGTTGACCCTTCGCTTATCAAGGTCGTAGCCAGGCCTGTCCTGGCCCATCGGATAATACTCAACCCCCATGCGCGGCTGCGCGGAGCCACCGAGGAGAAAGTCCTCGAAGAAATCCTCAAGACTGTTGCGGTCCCCGTCGGACAGAAGTATGAAAAATCAGCTTAAAAAAAGGGCCAAGATCATCGTCCTTCTCCTGCTTGCCGCAGCATTCTTTTTGATTGCCTGGAACAGGGACATGATCATGCTCTATGCCATGTTCTCCATGCTTGCCGCGGTCCTGGTGCTTGGCTGCGTCCTGCCGATAAGGGTGCTGCACGGATTGGAAGTGAAGCGGACTTTCCCTCCATCGGCCTTTGAAGATGATGACCTGAACCTGGATGTCACCGTGGAAAACAAGGGTCATCGCGGGCGCTTCATGATCGAGGTTGTCGACAATATACCGGCGGCCGAGCCGTCTCTGCAAAATCCCATGAGCTTTATAGCAAAGATAGCCAAAGGGAACGTGCGCAGCTACAGCGTGCCTGTCCACTGCTACAAGCGGGGGGAATACGAGATCGGCCCGATCACGCTGCGCTCGGCATACCCGCTGGGGATATCGGAAACCGAGCGCGTGATCCCCGAAGAGCGCGGCAAGCTCATTGTTTACCCGAGAGTATTTGACGTCGCCCGCTTCCCGCTGTTCTCGGCGACCAATATGCCGTCAAGCAATTCCGAAGCGATCTCCAAGGCGGGCGGCACGGAAGACTTTTTCGGGACAAGGGAATACCGCCGCGGCGACAGCATCAGGTACATCCATTGGCCGTCGACGGCCAGACATGCGAAGTTGATAGTGAAAGAGTTCGAGATGCGCAGCACGTCAGAGCTGACCATCATCCTCAACCTGCAGAAGGGCGCCTCGGCCGGGACGGGCCGGGAATCCACCTTCGAGTACTCGGTGAAAATCGCGGCTTCGCTCGCCAAGTTCGCGCTGGAGCGCGGCCATACCGTGCAGATCATCGGGTTTGCTGAAAAAGTTCATATCCTGCCGTATTGCCGGGGCCTCCATAACCTGCCGCAGGCGCTCACGATGCTGGCCAGGGTAAATGACGATGGAGCGGTCCCCTATCCCCGGGCGATTGCGATGTCCTCCGATTACCTGCGGGACGGGGGGCAGGCGATCATGTTTTTTTCATCAGGCGCTAAGCTGGGGGATTATGTTTACGCACTGGGGCTGCTGAAGGCCAAGCGGATCAGGCCCGCCGGAATTTTCATGGACGACGACAGCTTTCGGACGCAGGCCGGTGTCAGGCCGCTGTTTGATTCAAGCGACATTGTCCAGGAGTTGATAATCGGGTCTTGTCCGGTTTACCGGATTTCCAAGGGGGACAATTTAAGCGAGGCATTCGCCTGATGGCAGAACCGATGAATAAAGCCGCGGACAGGCTGAACAGGAAGGTCGAGTATCCGTACCTTTACTGGGGGACCTTGATACTCCTGTGCACCTCGGTCGCCGCGCTGGAGAGCGAAGTCAGCGGCCCCGTGTTCCTGGTCAAGACAGTATTCTGGTGGATAATCTTTGGAGCGACGATATTCTGCGGGAGCCATTACAGGAAGACGGGCAACAAATCCATGCCTGTCCTGACCGGCATTGCGATTGTCTTTGGAGTATTGGCGGCATTGAGCATGCCGGGCTGGTACATCCTGGACCGGATGATATTATTCCTCCTCTGGATCCAGGCGGGCTTGAATTGCATTCTCTCGAAGCGCCGGGATTTTTACCTTTCCTATATTGTCTCCCTGATCCTGGTATTTGCGGGCGCGGGTTACAGCAGGGATGCCGGTTACATAGGCTACATGGCGGCTTACGTGCTGGCTTTGATGCTCGTCCTGGTCGCGGATTACGTGGACGATAAGCTCTCTGAAGCCAGGGGCGGCGACAAAGACCTGCTTGCCGGGGGCGTACGCCTGCCCTTGAAAGGAGTGGAGATCGCCTTCCTCACAATCGCCCTATCCACAGCCATTTACCTGCTTGTGCCGCACTTCCCTTCCCCGGAATTTTTTCGGGTAAACATGAACAACCAGGGCGGCACCCGCGAAGACAAGGGCTGGCTCGGCGAGGCCTTCAGAGATATGCGGATTCAGAGTTGGGAAGCCGAGCAGAAAAAAAAGGGCCGGAAGGGCGGAGGGGAAAAAGGCAAAGAACAACAAGCGGGCTCCATGGCAGGGGGGAAAGATGGCGGCGCGGATCAAGGCGGCCAGAAAGGCGACGGGCAATCCCGGCACGGAAGTGGATATGCGGGTTTCGGAAACAGTTTCAGCATCAACGGCGAAGCGGGCCTGATGCCTGATAAAGTAATGTTCTACCTGCGGGCCGACAGGGCCCTGTACTGCCGCGGGCGGATCTTCAACAACTTTGACGGGAACACCTGGACCGACAGGGACATAGATAAACGGCAGATCTTCATGAATATGGGAATGTTCATTATCGGGGACACCTACTATTCGGAAGGCGTGAGGCAGAAATACATGCTGGTCCAGGACATGCCCCCGCTGATCTTTTCGGCCTACCGCCCGAATGCCCTGGTCTACCCCCACGCCGTCGTCGAGCTTGATTCGGAGCACGGCCTGCGCTCGATCGGCCGCGTCCAGGAGAAAGGGACGGTATACCACATCAAGTCCCGGCTGCTGGATTTCAATGGCCGCCCGGCCGCCGGAGAGGAGGACTGCGAAGACAAAGCCAAATATCTCCAGATGCCCGGCGGGACTTTCTCGATCCGCAGGCTGGCCCATAAAATAACGGAGAATACGAACGCGGATTATGAGAAGGCCAGCGCCATTGAAAACTACCTGAGGGCGAATTACCGCTACTCGCCTTCCGCTGTCCGCCATAATTGGGGAAACGAGCCGGTCTACGAGTTCCTTTTCAAAATGAGGCAGGGCCCGAGCGAAATGTTCGCCTCGTCCATGGTCATGCTGCTCAGGAGCGAAGACATCCCGGCGAGATTTGTGACCGGTTACCGGGCGACGCGGTTCAGCCCTTTCAGGGGCGTTTTCGAAGTGCGGAACTCAGACATTCATGCCTGGGTCGAGGCCTATATCGACCGCCAATGGGTAACTTTTGAGCCCACACCGGAATTCAAGCCCCCGAATAAGAAGATCGGCAGCATATACTTTTTCAATTTCTTCGATTATACCGACGATTTTTTTAAACGGATGATCGAAAAGGACCCGGGCGCCTGGTGGGCGAAGCTCCTTGACATGATGCGCGATTTCATCAAGGGCGCAGCCGAATTCCTGAAATCAGCCATAAAATTCCTCGAGGAAGTTGTAATCGGTGCGTGGGACTGGCTCAAGGGGAACGGCTGGTGGGAAATAATGCTTGCAGCCCTGGCGCTCTTCCTCGGCCCGAAAGCATACAGGGCGCTGCTCCCCGTCTTTTTCAAATACAGGCTGGGCCGGATCGACCGGTCGGACCCGAAGGAGTTCATCATGGGATGCTACACGGAGATGGAGAATTTCCTGAAGAGGAGGGGCTTGAAGCGTCCCGATTTCATGGACGTCCGGGAGTACCGGGATTTCCTGGGCGGCTCCTTCCCTTCCCTGGACGGGCCGGCAGCCGCCGTCGCGGATGCTTTCCAGAAAGCCCGTTACAGCGAGATGCCCGTGAGCGGGGCCGATGCCGACAAAACGCTGGAAGCTTACCGGCAAATACTGGAAACAGCTCCGCAGGCAAGCGGGAAGAAGACTTTGTTGGAAAAACTTGTTCATAAGTTTCGCACAACGGATTAAAAAAAGGGGGGGGAAATCAAACATGGGAAACACGGAACAGGCGCAGGAAGGATCCCGGTTCAACGGCGCAGCGGAACTTCATCTGAAAACAAGAAATCCGGTCATTGCTTTTTTCCTCTCTGTCTTCTTTCCGGGCCTCGGGCAGCTTTATAACGGCGAAATGAAGAAATTCGCGGCCGTATTGGCGTTCTCTTTCACCTGGTGCCTGGCCATGATCTTTTACGATCCTTTTTCAAATTTCAGGTCCGCGGTTGTTTACTTCGGCCTGAGCCTTCTTTTTCCGATCCTGATTGCAGGCGAGGCCGCCTTCTCTGCAGGCAGACTTAAAGCAATCGAGCTGAAAAAATACAACCGGGTTTGGGTGTACATAGCGGCAGCTATCGTCCCCGCCCTTTTGCTCAGCTTGATTCCAAGCACTTATGACAACTACAACAGCTTCAATGTTTCCGCTTCGTCCATGGAGCCCGCCCTGAGGATAGGCGAGAGAATCATGGTCCAGAGGACCGCGGATAAATCCGTTCTGTCCAGGGGAGACATCATCATATTCCGGATATTCAGGGCCGGTTCAGATGAGAAACAGGGCGCCGGCAAAGGTAAATTCTGGCTCAAGCGGATTGTCGGCCTGCCGGGCGAGACACTGGAAATCCGCAACAGGGTGCTCTTCATAAACGGGCTTCCCCTGGAAGAGTTCTCTTATAAGGTCGATAACGCAGACGCGCCCCTCGTCCCCAAGATGGACAATCTCGACCCCCTGAAGATTCCCGCTGACAGCTATTTCGTTTTAGGGGATGCTTTCCTCGACAGCTTTGACAGCAGGTTCTTCGGGGCTGTCCCCGCGGCAAACATTGCCGGCAAGGCCATTTACATCGTCTGGTCTAACGATTGGGACAGGTTCGGGAAAAATCTGGATAAAGACAAACCCTGAAAGAAATTTTTAGCAATCTCGAGCTGCGCGGGTTTGGGGGCCCTTCCCGGTTTCACGGGCATACAGCTGCTGCCGGTCCGGCTTGGAGGCTCGGATGAAAGTTTTTTGCCTGCCCGCTTTCCTGGTATTTTTGTCACGCCCGGTCCCCGGGCAAATTATTATTTCACCCGCTAAACATGATTTCTGGCTGAAAAATTGCACTTTATAAGCCGGATGGGATGAAACAGCTTGAAAGGTCTTGTAAAAGCTTGATTTTTTAAGGGAGGGGATAGCTTTATACCTGCTGGATTATTCCAGTTTTGCAGTAATTGTCCTGCAATGCAGGAAAAACAGAGGGAACATTTATAATAAAAAAACCGCGATTGCTTCAAATTTCTAAATTCTTGCGCCGGAGAAGAGGTCTTGAGCAACCACGATAAAACAAGGGAAAATTTAAAATGGGAACTGGAAGCGGCGTATCTGCTTATCTCCGACCTTGAGGAAAGGGAGGCTGACCTGAAGCGGGAAGTGGAATCCCTGCGCAACAGGGAAGCGTATTTTCAGGCGATCACCAGAAATGCTTCAGATATGGTTTTCGTTCTCGATAGACAGGGGAAAATCGCCTACTCCAGCCAAGCCGTTGAACGTTTCCTGGGCTATCGCCCGGAAGAGCTTGAAGGCAAAACGGCTCATGAAATCATTTCCCCGGAAGACATCGAGCGGTCCATGCGGGATTTTGCCAGGGCCGTCAGGACGGAGGCAGAGCTCATTCCCAATTCCTTCCGCATCGTTCATAAAGACGGATCAGAGCGCGTCCTGGAAGGGGTCGGCGCCAATCGGCTGAACGACCCCGCCGTGAACGGTTTTGTAATCAATGTGCGCGACGTGACCGGGAGAAAGCTGGCCGAAGCCGCCCTGAGGGAAAGCGAGGAGAGGAACTGGATACTTTCCTCGCTGTCTTCCGAAGGGATATGTATCAGCAGGGACCATCTCATAGTTGATGCAAATGACACTTTCGTCTCCATGGCCGGTTTTTATTCATTATCGGAAATCATCGGGAAAAACCTGTTGCACATGGTTGCCCCGGACCCGGCAAAGTCGGCCTTTCTGACCGACATACAACGAGGGATGGAGGGGACATATGAAATCAATTTCCTGAGGAGGGACGAGTCCGTCTTCCCTGCCGAGTTCAATGTGAGGAATATAATTTACCAGGGGGAGTATGCGCGGGTAACTTCGGTCCGGGACATAACGGAGCGGAAACGCGCCGAGGAGGCGCTGCGCCATTCCGAGGAAAGGTACCGGAGCCTTTTTGAGAATTCCGGGACTGCCATGCTGATAGCTGAAGACAACACTATTTTGTCCCTGGTAAATTCCGAATTCGAAAAGCTCAGCGGATACACCAGGGAGGAAATTGAGGGCAAGATACCCTTTACGCAAGTCGTTTCGCAAAAAGACCTGCAGCGCATGATTGGCTATCATAAATCGAGGAGGTCCGAAATCAATGTTGCTCCCTCGGAATATGAGTTCCGCTTTGTTGACCGGGATGGAAATGAGAAAGATGTACTCGTGAAAATCGCCATAATGCCGGGGACAAAACAGAGCACTGCCGCCCTGCTTGATATCTCGGCCCTTAAAAAGGCGGAACAGCGCATTCGCGAATCGCTCGAGTTCAATAAAACAGTATTCGCGGCATCTCCCATCGGAATTGTCATCTTCCATTCTTCCGGCCCCTGCGTCTCGGTCAATAATGCCGTTGCGGAAATAATCGGGGGCAACACGAAACAGGTCCTGACGCAGAACTTCAGGGAGCTCGCATCGTGGAAAGAATCCGGCATGCTGGAAGCTGCGGAACGGGCGCTTGCCACGGGCCAGGTGCTTTCACTGGAAACCCGATTGGATTCATCCTTCGGCAAATCCTGCTGGGTGGACTGCCGCTTTGCGCCGTTCTATCACGAAGGCGAACTCCACCTGCTTTTATTGCTGGCCGATATAAACGATCGGATCCAGGCTGAAAAGGCCCTGAAGGTAAGCGAACGGCGTCTTGCCGATATTATCGATTTCCTGCCGGACGCGACCCTGGTCATCGACAAGGACGGCATATTGATCGCCTGGAACAAGGCTATGGAGGAACTCGCCGGCATCAAGGCGGCCTCCATGCTCGGAAAGGGGAATTACGAATACGCTCTTCCTGTCCATAATGAAAGGCGGCCGATCCTCGTCGACCTTGTCCTGCATCCCGATCCCGAAGCAGAAAAAAATTACCAGGTGCTGGAAAGAAAAGGGGAAGTGCTCACTGCGGAAGGTTATGTTGCGAACCTCGGGAAATATCTGTCTTCCACGGCTGCCCCGCTCAGGGATTCGGAAGGCAACATCGTCGGGGCCATCCAATCAACACGCGACATTACTGATGAAAAGCGGGCCCTGCACGAGCTTGCCATGGCGGAAGAAAAATACAGGAGCATATTCGAGAACTCGATGCTGGGCATTTTTCAGACTACCCCCTGGGGGAAAGTCATCAGCTGCAACACGGCTTATGCCCGGATCGCCGGGTACGACTCTCCCCGAGAATTAATGTCATCGATTTCGGATATAGCCCAGATCTTTGTCGATCCGGAAGTGAGAAGAGATTACCTGCAGGCG
>JBDKTK010000352.1:0-2532 GCA_039680225.1 Syntrophaceae bacterium | reverse complement strand
TGGCACCTCATCGGCCATCTCCAGACCAACAAAGCAAAATATGCCGTGAAGCTTTTCGACATGGTCCATTCGGTCGACCGGATCTCCCTGGCGCAGGAACTAAACAGGCGGGCCGGCATGGTCGACTCGGCGCTGAACATACTTGTAGAGGTGAATGTGAGCGGCGAGGAGTCGAAAAGCGGCGTCGCAGCGGAGCTTGCCGTGGGGCTCGTCCGGGAAATTGCGGGACTTCCGAACCTGAGGGTCCGGGGGCTGATGACCATGGCGCCCTGGTTTGACTATCAGGAAGACGCCAGGCCTTATTTCCGGAGATTGAGGGAACTCAGGGATGCAATTATCTTAACGAACATTCCGGGAATCATAATGGAAGAGCTTTCGATGGGAATGTCAGGAGACTATGAAGTCGCCGTCGAAGAAGGGGCAACTATAGTGAGAATAGGGACCAGGATATTCGGCGCCCGAAAATAGGTCCCTAAACCAATTCTCCCCTCGCCTCCGGGCGAAGGGCATGCTTCGAAAAAAGAAGAGATTATTTACTCTATTACAGCAAGGACCTGGCCCGTCTGGACCTCTTCCTGTTCCTTGACCTTTATTTCTTTCACCTTGCCGTCTGCAGGCGAAACCAAAGGGTTCTTCATCTTCATGGCTTCGATTATAATCATCTCATCATCTTCTTTGACACTATCGCCTACTTTAACCAGGATCTCGGAAATTGTCCCGGGGAACGGAGCTTCTACAACAGACACTTTGAAACACCTCCTGAATATTTACTGATTCAATCCCAAATACTATCCTATTATTCCCATTCCTGCCAGAACGGAAAGCATCACGGCGGCTGCAATGACCGATCCGACCTGCCCGCCGGCGTTTGCGCCCATTGCGTGCATCAGCAGATGGCTTTTCTTGTTATACTTGTATCCTTCCTTCTGCGCCACGCGGGCCGCCATGGGAAATGCCGAGATGCCGGCGGCGCCGATCAGCGGGTTAATCTTGTTCGTGCTGAAAATATTGATCACTTTGGCAAACAGGATGCCGCACACCGTGTCCAGGCAGATGGCCAGGAAACCCAGCCCCAGGACGATCAGGGTCTCGGTCCTGATAAAGGCCGGCCCCGACATCGTCGCCCCGATGGCGAGTCCGAGGAACAATGTGACGACGTTGGCTATCTCGTTTTCCGAAGCCTTTGTCAGGCGCGTAACCACTCCCGACTCCCTCATGAGATTGCCCAGCATAATGCTTCCCAGCAGGGGCAGCCCTTTTGGCGCTATGCAGCCGCCGACTATCGTGATTACCAGCGGGAACAGGAGCTTCGTCATCCTCGAAACGGGTTTTGCCGTGAATTTCATGACAATCTTGCGCTCGGCGTCGGTCGTCAGGAGCTTCATTATGGGCGGCTGGATTATGGGTACCAGCGCCATATAAGAATACGCGGCCACGGCGACGGCCCCGAGCAGATGGGGGGCATATTTCGACGTCACATAAATGGCAGTCGGGCCGTCACAAGCTCCTATTATTCCGATGGACACGGCATCCAGTTTCGGGAAACCGATGACCAGGGCCAGTATGAGAGTAAGGAAGATCCCGAACTGGCCGGCGGCGCCCAGCATAAATGTCGAGGGCTGGGCCAGCACCGGGCCGAAGTCCGTCATGGCCCCGATCCCTATAAATATGAGCAGCGGGAACAGTTCAGTGTCGACTCCCGCATCGTAAATGACCCTGATGAACCCGTCTTTCAGCATTATATCGGAAAGAGGGATATTGACGAGGATGCATCCAAACCCGATCGGCAAAAGCAGGAGGGGTTCGCAATCTTTCTTGATTGCCAGGTACAGCAGCACGCAACCGACAACAATCATCACCAGGCTGCGCCAGTCCGTCGCCAGGTGCTGAAACCCGATGGTAAGCCCGTTCAATCCGTTCAAAATGGCTTCCAGCATATCAGGCCTCCTTCTTCCCTTCTTCCTCTTTGACGGGGAAGATCTTTCCAAGGGCGGCCATGATCAGACTCATTATCCAGAGCGTGAGGAGGGTCCCCCCCATGCCCGCTATCAGCATCGTTACACCGAATGTATAATTGTCCAGTTGCACTTGAATCCCTCCAAATTCAAAAATCTACCCTTTCCCTTTATAAATGAACCTGTCAAACAGCCTGTGGTACGGTGTCCAGTCCGAATCGTCTTCCGGCGAGTTGACGATGAACTCCCTGAATGCGTTCACTTTTGCATCCATGTCGTCGATCTGGTGAAGGATGACAGCCTCGACGGTCTTGGGCCGCTTGGGCGAGCCGAATTCCAGCATCCCGTGATGGCTCAGGATCAAATGCCTCAATCCGACAGCAAGCTGCGGGGGGAAATCTTCGATTTGAGCAATCTGCAAATCCAGCATTTCCAGCCCGATTACGATGTGACCGATCAAACGGCCCTCATCCGTATATTCGATAATGCTATCGCACGTCAATTCTTTCGTTTTCCCGATGTCGTGAATAATGCCCCCCGCGATCAGGAGGTCCCTGTTCACGGCAGGGTAATGCCC
>JBDKTK010000351.1:0-5477 GCA_039680225.1 Syntrophaceae bacterium | reverse complement strand
CGGTGTCAAGCTCCGTTTCGATAAGCTCTTTCACCTGTTCAAACGGGAAAGGCGGCACGCTGTCCTGGAGCTTGGAGAGCTCTTCCGCAAGGGTTACGGGGATGAGATCAGGTCTCGTCGACAGGATCTGCCCCATCTTGATAAAGGTGGGGCCAAGCTCCTCGAACGCCATCCGGATGCGCTCGTATCGCGAATAGGCCTCAACAGGCTCCCCCCGGCCCTTTCCGAATATCCGGGACCCGATCTCCAGGTACTTGCCTGCATTGAGCCTGTCAACCAGGTCCCCGAAACCATATTTGAAAAGAACCGTCAGGATCTGCCTGTAGCGGCCAATGTGCCGGTAGGTCCTGGATACAAGGCCTATGTTGCGGATGAACATTCGTCCTTTTTGTCCTCTTTGGACTTCTCAAGTTCCTCGATTCTGGCCCAGATCTTTTCGATTTCGCTCCGCTGGGGAATGTTCAGCTTTTCCAGCGCCCTGGATACAGCCTTGCCGACGCCCTCCTCGAAATCCTGTCTGGCCTTTTTGGAACGGGCAATCATGTCGTCAACGAGTTCCCTGCCCTCTTTTTCCGAAATCTCCCCTTTCTTGACCATGTCATCTACGAACTTCTCCATTTTTTCCCGCGTCATCGACGCCAGGCCCGCACCGAAAAGAATCGTTTTCTTCAGAATGTCGAACATCTTTCTACCTCCTTGTCAGGGATTTATTTTATTACTCCCATTGACCTCTCCAGCCGGCTGCGCGCTATGTTGAAATCGCTCAGGGCATTAAAATAATCGGATTTGGCGCGCGTCAGCAATGTCTGGGCATCTATCACATCGGTTGTCGTGGCAACCTGCTCCTTGTACCTTTCCTGGTTGATCCTGAAGTTTTCCTCGGCCTGAGTGATCGCCTGCCCCGCAACGGCAATCCTCTTTTCGGCCTCCCTCATCTGGAGATATGAATTCTTGACTTCCAGGGTGATCCTGTCCCGCACTATCGTGAGGGCGTCGGCGCTCTGGCTTTCCCTGCTCCTGCCGGCGTCCACCCGGTGCTTCGTCCTGCCCCATTCCCAGAAATTCCAGTTGGCGACGGCGAGGACCGACCAGTTCTCCGCATCCTGGAACAGGCTTCCGGAGACGTTGGGCTGGTCGCCGTACCTGCCGTATGTTCCAACGACGTTTACGGTGGGATAATACTCGCTCTTTGCCAGGTCCACGGCCTTGCCGGACTGCGCGCGGCGGACCTCGTAACTCTTGATCTCGGGACGGTTCTCCATGGCGGTCTTCAGGCAGTCGTCAATATTCTGCAGGAAGGGCTCATATACAAGGATGTCCCGCACCGCAACCGGCCTGTTTATATCGCGCCGCAGGACCGTGTTGAATTGGGACTTGGCTATTTCCACACTGTTGTCTGCCCTCACCAGGTCCTGGTTGCCGTTGGCAAGCTGGACTTCGGACTGGAGCAGGTCGTTTTTGGGAATGAGCCCGACCTCGTAGAAATTGCGGGCCACTTTGGCGTGCGATGCAAGCTGGTCGACCGACTGGCGGGCGACCTCCCTGATCCGTTCGGATTTCAGGATATTATAGTAGCTCACCTTTACATCCAGCACGACATCGTGCACGGTCGAGAGCTTGTCGTACCGGGAAATGTCCTCCCCCAGCTTGCTGATCTGATAGGTTGAAACGATGGACCCGCCCGCGAATACAGGCTGCCTCGCCTGGACCGCCCAGTTGTAATTGTCGGCCGTTCCGGTAACCACCGGGGTAAACCCGGTCCCCTCAAACTTGACCTGGGGCGCCTCGTTGAGACGTGTATAGCTGTAATAAGTGCTAAGGGTCGGGAGGAACCCCGTTAATGCCTCTTTCTTGCGCGACTCGGCGGCATTCACGCCCTCCGATGCCGAATGGATCGCGGCGCTCTGCTTGAGGGCTATATCGATGCTTTCCTGCATGCTCAAAGGGGCCGGTTCGGCAGCAGATGCGATTGCAGGAGCAATGAGGAACAGGATGAGAAAGGCCGCTTTACAATTCATGACCAACCCCCTTCAGAAATATATCCAAGACGACCTGGACCTTCCCGTCCAGGGAGTATGCGTCTTTCGGCTCAAATATGCATCTGAACTTGAAACCGTTTATCATTCCGACAAGGGCGCAGCCGATGTCCCGGAACGCCCCGGCCCGGATGTTTTTATTTTTGGAGCCCTTCCTGATCACTTCCGAAATGAAATCTATGTCGCTCAGGTGGTGCCGGAGCATCCTTTCCTTGTAAGTCGTCCCGCTCTTGTTGAAGTTCACGTCCTCCCGCCTGATGAACAATCTCCAGAAATCATGGTTTTCCTCGACAAACCTGAACTGGGTGCGGATGAAGGCCTCCAGTTTGCCGATCAGGGTTTCCTGGGCGCTGACGGCCGCCTTCAGATCGGCATACAGCTGGTCAAGTTTCTGATTGATCATTGTCTCATAGAGGTCATCCTTGCCCTGGAAGAACTGGTAAAGGCTGCCGATGGCAAATCCGGACGCACTGGCTATTTCAGCCACGCTCGTGTTGTGGAACCCCTTCAGGGCAAAAATCTTCTCGGCCTTTTCCATGATCGATGCCCGCCTGGAGAGGAACTCCATTTCTTTTCTCTTGATTTTTTCCATCCGGAAGTCCGCGGGAAAGTCCTTTAAGGGTTTTTGAACAGCCGTTCAAAAAATAGAATAGCGATTCAAGATAGATGAAGTTCTATAAGATATAATACGGGTAAGTCAAGCAAAAAGCCTTGCATGGGAAAAGGCATTTTCCCCATGCAGGGAATGGGGAATGCCGCTATTTCAGCACTGAGGGCACAAGCTTCTCAACCGAACGGCACGGGTTGCACACAATGGAGCCGTCCCTGTTTATCAAAACGTTTGCAGGAACGCCGACAATCCTGTACTGCTTCGAGACCTTGCCGTCGGCGTCGAGCAGCACCGGGTATGTAACCCTGTACCTTTTGACAAAGCTGATGATGCGGTCCGCAGGTTCCTGGATGTCCACATGATAAACCTGCAGGCCCTTGCCCCTGTACCTGGAATAGATATCGTTTATCAGGGGGACCTGGCTGCGGCAATGGGGGCACCAGGTTGTGCTGAACACAAGCAGGACAGGGTTTCTGCCCCGGAAATCGCTGAGCCTGACATTCTTTCCGTTGAGGTCTTTCAAGGTAAAATCGGGGGCCATGACAGCGGAAGCGGCATATGCGCCGGAAGCCGGGCTTCCGGGAATATGCCCTGTTCCGGCCAAAAATATAATTAGAAGAACGGCTGAAAAGAGAAACCCGCGTTTTGTCATAAATCCCCCCTCTGCATTTTCATTCATTATACCCAATATTGTCCGGCTGTAATCAAAAAATATTCTGCCAGCCCCAGCATTATTATCCCGAAGGCTTTTTTTATGTAAACCATCCACACCCCCGCCCGGGGAAGCGAACCGAGAGCCCCGGAGAAGGTGCCCAGGACAACAAGCAGGGTCCCCATCCCCAGGGAGAATACGAAGAGAAGCGCCATTCCGTAGACGACGTTCTGTTTGGCCGCAACGAAGGCCAGCAGCACCCCGAGGACAGGCGCCGTGCACGGCCCCATGATCAGCCCCGACGTGGCGCCCACGACGAAGCTGCCGGCAAAACCTTTTCTCTGCGAAGACCCGCCGAGAAATCCGGGCATTGGTATGTTGATGTTGATTGCATCGAGCATCGACAGTCCGAGGACAATGCAGATATTGGCCACGATCAGATATGTCCAGGGGCTGCTCTGGATCTGCCCGAAAAGTTTTCCGGTGAGCGCCGAAACAGCGCCGAGCGCCGTATATGTAACTGCCATGCCCAGGACATAAAAAATCGACAGCAGCAGGGACCTGGCCCGGGAAGAGTCTCCCCGTGCGCCGATATAAGCTATGATTATTGGCGCTATGGGGTAAACGCAGGGCGTGAAGCTGACCAGCACGCCTCCCAGGTAAACGGCAATGAAGGCCAGGACCGCCGGGCCCTGGAGGTACTGCTCCGGGTTATTCAAAAAGGATTCCATCGGTTTTGACTATAGCATTTGGATATCATCGTGCAATATCAAAGTCGCCTTTCAGCGCTCCGATATTGTCAACCTGTGTTCAAATTATTGGTTGACAAAAACCCTCCCCCGCGGGTATTAACGTTTTTTTCGCGGAGGGCGTTCAAGAATGAGCAAAACAAAATATTCACTGAGTGACACCGAGCTTGAGAGTTATGATAAAAATCACCTCTGGCACCCCTTTACCCAGATGCGCGGATATTGTCTGGAAAAGCCGCTGATCATCGCCGAGGGTGAGGGCTGCACGCTGAAGGATACTGAAGGCAATTCATATCTGGACGGCGTATCGTCGCTGTGGACCAATGTCCACGGCCACCGCAAGGAAAAACTCGACCGCGCCCTCGCCGATCAGGCGGGCCTCATCGCCCACTCGACTCTGCTCGGCCTGGCCAACGTCCCCGCGGTGGTGCTGGCGAAAAGGCTGATCGATATCGCGCCCCGGGGGCTGACAAGGGTCTTCTATTCAGACAGCGGCTCTACCGCGGTGGAAATAGCGCTGAAGATGGCCTTCCAGTACCACCGGCAGGCGCCGGACGGCGTCAGGACAAAAAACAAATTCATCCGCCTCAACAACGCCTACCATGGCGATACGATCGGCTCCGTAAGCGTGGGAGGGATAGACCTTTTCCATTCCCTTTACCGCAGCCTGCTTTTCCCCACATACAAGACGGAGGCGCCCTATTGCTACCGGTGCCCCCTGAAACTGACCCATCCGTCGTGCGAGTCCCGCTGCCTGGAGCAGACGGAAAAAATAATGGATGAACACGGCAGCGGGATCGCGGCGCTTTTAATAGAGCCGCTCGTCCAGGGTGCGGGGGGCATTCTCGTCCATCCCGAGGGCTATCTGCGCAAAGTAAGAGAGCTCTGCACGCGCCACAATATTTTCATGATTGCCGACGAGGTGGCGGTCGGGTTCGGCAAGACGGGGAAGATGTTCGCCTGCGAGCATGAAGGGGTGACTCCCGACATAATGGCCCTGGCCAAGGGGATATCCGGAGGATACCTGCCGCTGGCGGCTACGTTGACCACCGAAAAAATATACGAGGGATTCCTGGGGGAATTTTCGGAGTTCAAGACCTTCTTTCACGGCCATACATTCACCGGCAATCCCCTGGCCTGCGCGGTCGCGATTGCCAGCCTGGAAGTTTTCGAAGAGGAAAAGACGCTTGACGCCCTCCAGGAAAAAATCGGGTTCCTGGCCCGCCGGCTTGAGGAATTCAAGGCCCTGAAACATGTGGGCGATGTGCGCCAGAAGGGAATCATGACCGGCATAGAACTGGTCGCGGACAAAACCGGCAAGGAGCCGTACCCTCCCGAAAAGCGGATGGGACACAGGGTCATCATGGAAGCCCGGAAAAGGTCCGTCATC
Source organism: Syntrophaceae bacterium (assembly GCA_039680225.1). Taxonomy (GTDB): domain Bacteria; phylum Desulfobacterota; class Syntrophia; order Syntrophales; family UBA4778; genus JBDKTK01. The sequence continues at coordinate 40 of JBDKTK010000351.1, read as the reverse complement.
ATCAGGCCCCTCGGCGACGTTGTAGTGCTGATGCCGCCTT
>JBDKTK010000350.1:0-11710 GCA_039680225.1 Syntrophaceae bacterium | reverse complement strand
TTTCGCGCTGACGGCCGTCAAGCCGGACACGGGAGGTCCCGGTTCTTTCAGCTTTTTTGAAGCAGTGGTCTACCAGCATTCCCTCTATTTCGGGGCTGAGGTAAATTTTATCGGGAGTGCCGCACCTTATGGCTGCGGCGATTTTCTCAAAACTGTCGCTCTTCAGGAAATATCCGGATACGCCGATGTTCATCAATTCCGATACCTAATTCCAGCTGGAATACATCGTGAGCGCCAGTATCCTCATTTCCGGCCGCTGCCGCCGTATCTGGCGCGACGCTTCGATGCCGCTCAGGTCCGGCATCGATATGTCCATGATAACGACATCGGGCCGCAGTTCATTGGCGAGTCTGATCGCGGTCCGTCTGTTTTCAGCCTCGCCGGCGACTTCCATATCGTCCTGATGTTCTATCAGGCTGCGCAGCCCTTCCCTGAACACGGTATGGTCGTCCGCAAGCAGTATCCTCGTTTTCACTCTCCGGTGAACCTCGATTGATTATTAAAATCACCTTATTATGTCATAAATGTCATCAGGAGCATCATGCGGATGGAGAGAATCAGGGTCAACAAGGATATTGTAAAAATTTGTAAACGGTAAGTGCTTCCCGGCAGGAGGATTAAACAGGCATAAGGTAAATACTCGTCAACAGCGCAAAAATGTCCGGTCCGTTTCAGGCCCGGCCTTTGATAAATGCGAGCAGGTCCTCGTTGACCCGGTCCTTGAGTGTCGTGCACATCCCGTGGGGCGCCCCCTTGTAGACCTTCAGGACGGCGCCTTTCACGATTTTTGCGGACTTCAGGGCCGCAGCCTTGATCGGCACGATCTGGTCGTCGTCGCCGTGGAGGATGAGAGTGGGCACGTTGATTTTCCTGAGGTCTTCCGTGAGGTCCGTTTCGGAAAACGCCTTGATGCAGAAATACGACGCGGGCAGTCCGGCCATCATCCCCTGCAGCCAGAACGATTTGCGGACGCCTTCAGAGATCCTGGCCCCCGGCCGGTTATAGCCGTAAAACTGCAGGGAGAGGTCCATCCAGAACTGCGACCTGTCGGCGAGGACCGCGGCGCGGAGTTGGTCGAATGCCTCGATCGGCGTGCCTTCGGGATTCGCGGGTGTCTTCAGCATGAGAGGAGGGATCGCGCTGATCAGCACGGCCCCCGCAATCCGGCCGGCAGCACGATCAGACCCGTGGCGCCCGATATAGCGGGCGACTTCCCCGCCCCCGGTGGAGTGGCCGACATGGAAAGCTTTCTTCAGGCCGAGCGCTTCGACCAGGTCCGCCAGGTCGTCGGCATATGTATCCAGGTCATTGCCGTTCCAGGGCTGGCCCGACCGCCCGTGCCCGCGGCGGTCATGGGCGATGCAGCGATACCCGCGGGAGGCCAGGAAAAACATCTGGTCCTCGAATGCATCCGCGGAGAGCGGCCAGCCGTGGCTGAAGACGACCGGCTCGCCGCTGCCCCAATCCTTGTAATAGATCTGCGTGCCATCCCTGGTTGTTATCGTGTTCATGCCGTTCCCCCCTTTTCCGGGATGAAAAAAACCCGTCCTGTAATTCTATACCAGCGGCACTTAAAATAAAAAATCAGGGTATCCCCGATTTTTCATCGAAAAGCGGTACAGAATCGCGTGGGCAATAATCTTTTGGGAAAATACCTGAATGCAAGTTGATCTAATTGGGTGGCTCGAACAATTGGACCTGGCCCCCTCTTGCAGCGGCCATGACGGCTTTTATCACCGGCCAACCATTTTTGAACTGCACGGCAAATGCAAGTTGATATGACCTCCCCCACTCCCCTCGATCATTTATCCCGGAGGTCGCGAAGGAATACCAGGTCATCCACCGTGATTGCCGCCGAGAAGCGGTAACCGGCGATGACCCGCTCGGGGGCCAGCTCCGCAATTTCCAGGTGCGGATGGTCATAGACTTTCAGGTCCGCGCTCCCCTTCCAGATCGGCGAAATCATGACGTCCCGCGATTTCAGCTGGACGAGTTCATAAACCGCGGGGGAACCGTGTTTGCCCGCAGCCAGTTCCGGGAAATGCCTGGTATTGACGGCTTTCGCAAAGCCCGGCGACGGCGGGGATGATGTTTCCCCTTCAAGGGTGATCACGGCTTCGGCCACCCTGCGGTCCTTGACTGCCAGCGATGCGCCGAATTTGCCCCCGGGACCGATGACCGGGGTCGCTTTCGAGGGCAGGTCATAGGCGCGGGTCATCCAGGTCGAACCTATCTGCTTGGGCCATCCCTGCGCGTGACCCCGCATGAGCGACACGTCCTGGTCGACCCAGATGAACGGACAGAACGAAACAGGGGAGCCTTCGTAACCTGCCGATACCAGGAATATGGTCTCGTGATACTGGCTCGTCACCGGGTCCAGGTATTCGTTACCCGCTTCGCTCACGTACTGCCATTCGACAAAGTAGACGGCGCATTGCGCGGAGGTGAAATCCAGGCCGGGCGGCAGAAAAGATTTTACCGCATCCGGCTTCGCCTCGTATTCAACAACAAGGCAGTTACCGACGTAGTGCCAGGGCGGCGTGGGCGCCAGGCTCGAGATGCCTTTGGGTGTCCGGGGCAGCGTGTATCCTTTCAGCATGACTTCTCTCCTTTCCGTTCTCATTCAAACCGGCACCGCTTACCATACAAGCCGCGGTTGCATTGTTCAATCAAAAGTTGCTCTTTTTATGAAAGGGATATGCAAGTGTGTGACATGTTTGTAATCGCTCCCGCAGGAAGGATTAAAAATCATTGACGGCGTCAATAAGCTCCCTGAGCCTGCCGAAAGACCTGCGGTTGAAATCTATGGCAAGCCTCGGCAGATGGACGGCGTCCGCATCGTCAATTTCAGCCTGCAATGCCCCGGATGCCGCGATAGTCCCGCCCGGCAAAAGGATGTCCTGAAACCGGTCCGCCAGTTCGGCGATGTCGCCGGGCCTGAGCTGTGAGGCAAGCCGCATCACTAGCCGGCCCTGCACGTACCGGATGCTGTCATAACGGCTGTAAAAGTGCCGGATCTTCGCCACGGCATCATCCACCGAACATACCTTTTCAAAGAGCGAGAAATCCGAGGGGCAGATATATCTGCGGTCCAGCAGTTCTTCCTCGAACAGCCTGACCACGCGGGACCAGTAAGGACATTCGGGAACGTCCACCAGCAGCAGCGGCATGGGATTGCGCTTGCCGGTCTGCAGAAGGGTAAGCGTCTCCATGGCCTCGTCGAGCGTGCCGAAGCCGCCCGGGAAGAGCGCCACTGCGTCAGATTCTTTCAGGAAGGCCACCTTGCGGTTGAAGAAATATTTATACATTATGGACCGCGGATTTCCCCTCATTACGGGACCTTGTTGCTCTTCAAAAGGAAGGCGGATATTCACTCCGAAGGAATGCTTCGAGCCGGCGCCTTCGTGCGCGGCCCGCATGATGCCTTCCCCTCCTCCGGTGATGACCATGAAACCCGCCTCGGCGAGTTTTTTCCCGAAGAGGTTCGCGATCTGATATACGGGGTCCCCCGGCGCGGTCCGCGCCGAGCCGAATATCGTGACCTTGCGAAAATCACGGTAGCTGCCGAAGACCTTTGACGTAAAACGCATCTCCTTGAGTGTCGTGTTCATGAGCTTAATGTCCGCACGCTCATCGTCCTCCTGCCCGGCCTTGAGTGCGGTTATTATCATTTCGCGCACGTACCGGGGCCTTCGGACGTCTCCGGCGGCATTGATCAACTGCTCTATCATTTCATCTATTGGACCGTTGCTCTTATTGAAATAAAGTTTCATGTTCGACCTGTTCTCCCCTGGAACTTCTGACTTGAATATTAATCAAGATACTTTTTAATGTCCATTAATGATAAGGATGCAGGATTACAGGGTGATCGGCGTGCGATGTTTCCCTGGAAGGCCGCAGGGGAAAGCAATCGGGGCAAGCTCCCTTGCCCGGGGAGAATAAATTTTATGGATGCGGGCGAAAAGCTATGACCGGCACTGCCCGCACAGTCTGGCAGCCGGGTTGGCGGCAAGCGTACCGGCCGGTATGCTCCGGCCGCAGCAGCGGCACTTGCCGAAAGTGCCGTCGTCCAGCCGGTCCAGGGAATCATGGACCATGCCGGCTGTTATGATTTCCGTTTCGAACCCTGTCTTTATGCTTCCGATACCCCGGACAATTTTGTTCAGCATGTTCCAGATTATCCTTCTTGCATTTAAAGCGGCAGAGGCCAGGCCCACTGCGTAAAGATAGTAGATGCACCAAAGATGAACAACAATCCTCCCCGCTCCTGATTTTCCCTCGGACAAACGGCGCGCAGCGGCATCGGTGTTCATCCTATCTGAAAAGCTCATCTCCTCAAGGGAGTGGCACGGATGGATGGCGGTCCACCCGTGCCGTGGAGGGAGGTCTTTATTTATGGCCGTAATTCCAGCCGCATCAGGCTCATCACCCGGGATGGTTTCCGGGAGTACCCAGCCCCCGGAAACCGTTTCTAAGGAGATGAGGATGTTGCACTTGCGATATTAACTTATACAATGATCGTGCCAAGCGCCTGATCAAAAAACCCCTTGCGAATCAACCCTTTTTCCCCGGCAGGAAATAACAGGGTGGAGCATTTGATACAGTGTTGGATCATTTGATTTGCCGGATGAAATGAAAAGGGGACGGTTCTCTTTTCCCGATGAAAAACAGGACCGTCCCCTTTTTTTATTCCAGGTTGGATGGGTTCGAAAAAAACGCCTTCACGAGTTTTGCCGTAAACCTGTAGAAGCCGGTCCCGGCGTGTTTTTCCATGCGTCCGGCGACGGACAGCGCAAAATCGCGGACGTGCTTGTCCAGGGCTGTCTTCTGGAGTTCGATGGCGTAGCCGGTTATTTTTCTGTCGCCCGACCGTACGCCTTCCATTTCCTTGAACGACAGGAAAGACATGAATTCCAGCTCAACCGCAATGTGGTCCGGGGGAAGGCGGAAGTCTTCTTCGACCTTGAGCCCGGCGTCGTAGTACAGGCGCGCGATCTGGAAGGTCGATTCGTCGTAGAGCTTGCCTTCCTTGTAGACGGACTCGAAAAGGTATACCAGGCGCGGTTTCGAAGAGAAACACATCCGGGTATAATCTCTTTCCAGTTCCAGGAGCATGCCGGGCTGCTGCAGTTCGTTTTTGAGGTTCTCCAGGTCCGGCTGCAGTCCGCCGATGCCGGGTATGCCCAGGATATCAAGGCAGTCGGCCACGGTTTGATGGTAATAGCCCGACGAAAAAATCCCCGCCAGCGCCTCATCAGGGTAATTAAGGGATTGTGCCAGGACCTGGTAAAGGGACGTCCTGGCGGCAAGCCTTTTCAGTCTGTTTTCCGTTTCGTTCATTTTAATATTTTCCCGACCGGCTGGGCTGCAATGGGCAAAAGAAAGCAGGCCGGCCCGCAAGCCGGCCTGCCGTGTCATTGTTTATTCTTCGGATTTCTTCGCCTCTTCTTCCGCTTTGATCCGGTCTTTCCTTTCCGTAAATTTTTTGAACCCGCCGACTGCGAGGGCCACAATGGCGGGCGCCGTCACCAAGTCTCCCAGGGTGGAATTATCGGCCTTGCCCTTGATCTTCTTGGCGCCTACCTTGGGATATCCTGCCAGCACCGGGTCGGATTTCGCAACAACAAAAAGGGATGTGCCGCCGTTTTCCTTCAGCCCGTATACCTTCATCTTGCCCTTGGCCGCCGCCGCTTTCGCTTTCGCGACAATCGCGCCGTACTCGCCGAACTGCAGGGCCCCCGTCGGACATACCTCGACGCAGGAAGGCTGTTTGCCCTCGGCTGTCTTATGGGCGCACATGCTGCACTTCACGATCTTCTTCGTTTCATCATCGAACTGCGGCACATGGAAAGGACATGTCCTCACGCATGTCTTGCAGCCGATACAGGTCTTCGCGTTGTAAAGCACGGGGCCGTATTCCGACTTGGTCAGGGCCTTTACCGGGCAATTGGCAACGCAGTCGGGCTCCGCACAGTGCATGCAGCGCTTCTGGTACATGCCGTCGTCGTTTATCTGGACAAAGGTCCGGAAAAGCCCCCGGGACGCCTGTCCGTGGTATCTGAATTCCTGGATGCACCGGTAAGCGCAGGAGTTGCAGCCTGTGCAATATGAGTTATCCAGTAATATGGCATATTTTTTCATTTTTCATCACCTCGCTAGATCTTCTTGATGCTGACGTAGACGTCTTCAACCCAGCCCATTCCCAGCGGATCGTGCTTCTTCGCGATTGCCGGATCTTTCTGCGGGATCAGGTCGCCGTCCCTGTAGCCGAAATTCGCGGCCACTTTCAGGTTTTTCGCCCTGTGCCCGATACCGTGGAAGAGCAGGACGCAGTCCTTCCTGGCAATACGTTTCGTCAGGTGGACTTTTGCCTTCTGCGGGCGGGGCAGGTCTCTCATGTATTCCGGATCGTTTTCCAGGATTACGTCATCGCCTTCCTTGAGGCCCAGCGCCTTTCCGGCTTCCGGGTTGATCCAGACCGTGTCCATGTGGTTCCTGATAGTGACTTCTTTCAGGACCGGGTTGTTGATGAAGTTGGGGTCGGCGTGCATGTACCAGGGCGCGCGGGTGATGAGCAGGGAGAACTTGAAGTCTCCTGTCGATTTATGCCACCTCGAGGCCCAGACAGGTACAGGGCTGTGTCCCGCTTCGATGAACTCATCGATGTACATCCGGACCCTGCCCTTGGGCTGGCCGTAGCCTATATCTTCGATCTGCTTGTAATTCTGGTAAGGCGTCTTGTCGATCCAGAACCCGCCCTTTTTCATGAAGTCGGCGGCGCTTTCGGCCGCGCCTATTTTCTTCACCGCCACGTCGCCGATATTTGTCGGGATCATCTTCTTGGGATCTCCGCTGCCGTCGGTCGTCCAGTATTTCGGGGCCATGGCCATTCCGATCTTCGCGGCAAAACCGCCCCAACCGATCATGTCGCTGGGCGATTTCTGGACCGGCGATCCGCCGACCAGGCATGCGTTCTTCGGATAATACAGCCGCAAGTCCATCTTGCCCTCTTCGAACTGGTGCGGCGCCGGGATGACGTAATCGCAGAAGTATCCCAGGTCGTCCAGGTAGAGGTTCCAGTCCACCACGAGCTGCATCTTGTCCATGGCCTTTTCCATCATCTGCGACTGGATCATGGCAAAGAGGCCGCGGTGCGGGTTGCGGAAGAACACGGCCTTGGCCCTGTTGGTCTTGTACAGGCCCCAGCCGACCATTCCGTAATGGCCGGGCGCCGAGAAATCTCTTTTCCGGTAAATGTTATTTGTCACCGGGAATTCATTACGGAAATCCACCGGCTCCTTAGGCTGCTCGGGGAATGGCGCGACAGGGGGCGCAAGCTCCTCAAGCCACGGTATATTGACGCCATGATGCAGGATGATACCTCCTTCATGGTCGATGGACCCGACCAGCGTGTTCAGGATATTTATGGCATGGCGCAGCCGCCAGCTGTTGGCGTAATTGGGGCCTGCCGCGTCCCTCTTGTAAGTCGGGATCATCGCGTAGGGTCCGGCCGCCGCGAAGGACAGGGCGATCTTCCTGATCGATTTGGCCGGGACTTCGCTGATCTTTGCCGCCCATTCGGGGGTGTAAGATTTTGTTGAGGCCCTCAGTATCTGCATGACAGGCCTTGCGCTCACGGTTGTTCCGCCGGCTTTTACCTTGAAAGGCCCGCCGGCCAGCGCCTGGGCGTCGCACTCATCGATCGGCTCTGCTTTTTTGTGCTTCGTGCACCAGGCCAGGAGCCTGCCGTCTTCTGCCTTCAGGGCCATCTTGGTGTTATCGTCGACAAGCGCTGCCGCATCGCTGTACTTGTTTACAAACGACGCGTTGTATTTTTTGCCTGCCAGGATCACCTGGATCATGGCCAGGGCAACAGCGAGGTCTGTCCCCGGCTTGATGGCGTAAAACTCGCTGGCATACCCGTCCGTAAGGGGAGTCCTTACCGGGTTGAACATGACTATCCTGGCGCCGTTCCTTTTTCCGGCCGCCCAGTGGTTCAGCATGCCCGCTTTCCCGCATTTTGAGAACGAGTCAAAACCGAACCAGACCTGGTACTTTGAATTGTCATAATCATAGCCGCACACGTGATGGCTCGGCGTGTACGTGCTGGAGTTGAACTTGTTGGGAGGATTGGTGAGTGTCAGGCAGTTGATGTAATAATGCGTGCCGAAACACTCCGTCCGCTGGTCGCTCCTGGTAGAACCGACGGATTGGCAAAGCCTGTTCGTGTAAGGGTCGCCCGGAGAGGCAAACAGGATCTCCTGCGGCGAGAGCTTTTTGAGGCCCGCTATGATCTCGTTGACGGCGTCCGCCGTCTTCATCGTGACCCAGCCGGGGTCCACGTCCGTGCCCTTCCGCGGGTTGGTCCTTTTCAGGGACACCATGAGCCTGTCCGGATCATACATAGAATCGACAAAACCCATGCCCTTGATGCAGAACTTGCCCCGGGAAACCGGGTCTTCCTTCCTTCCCTCAAGGGTAATGGCCCTTTCCACCCCCGTCGCGGGGTCCAAACCGACCACAACATTATACGCGCAGTCCGCTTCGCAGGCCCTCGCACAAACCTGCGGGACCTTTTTCGTGATCCTGTAGGGAAGTTGCTCCTGGGGATGATCGCCGAACGCCCAGGCCTGCTTCAGGTTCCGGAAGGGGAAAGATGTGCCGGCAAGGGCAATGCCTGTCGTCGCCCCCGCAATCTTTAAAAACCGCCTTCTCGATAAATCTTTGTTATCACCCATTTTTACACCTCTTCTTTAAAATAGCTTTGAACACATTATTGTGGTTGACCATCTCTTGACTCAGCCGATAATCAATATAAGCATATGGATATGCTATATTTAACCGACCCCCTGACACGCAATGGGGTGGAGGCCCTATTTGTTCAGGGATATGTCCTTATATATCCCTTTATTTCGGACTCCATCCGGCTGATGATTTTCAGGAGCCTGTTGATCTCAAAATACGAAACGCAATGCTTGCTGAAGATATGGTCCGCCCCGCTCACATATGCGGCATCCAGGTATTCAGGAAGGTCGTCCGGGACCATGACAATCAGGACTATTCCGGGAAAGTTGAGTTTGAGGTCCCGGGCCAGCTCCAGGTTCATGCTCATAACGACCATGTCCGGGGCAAAAAGCCGGATGGTCTGCATGGCGCCCTGCTCATCGGAGTCTTTGATCGCCATGAGCGGAAAATATGACTGAAGGAACCGGCAGCACGATTCCCGGAAAGTAGCGTTCGGATCGATTATCAGTATATTCATATAAAAAACCGCGGGGCTTCCTGCACCCGTCCTTTTCGACGCAGCATAATTACTCTTTCGCGGGGCAGGCATAAATAAGGCTGCCACCCCAATTACCGGGAATTTTCACCTGAAAAATCCGAGGAATTTGCTTGATTCAGCAAGGGATAAAAAGTTATCTTCGTCCCGGCAGGGAGGTGAAATGCAGGATAAAACAGCGCCGAAAAAAAGCAGGGTCCTGATTGCCGAGGACCACACGATCCTCCGGGAAGGGCTCAAAGCGCTCCTTTCCTCCAATCCCTCCCTGGAGATCGCGGGCGAAGCCGCCGACGGGCTGGATGCGATCCGCAAGGTCCAGGACCTCAAGCCGGACCTGGTATTGCTCGATTTGACAATGCCGAAGATGAACGGGATCGAGGCGATCAGGGAAATGAAACGGGAAAACCCGCAGACGCGGGTGCTCGTCCTGACAGTGCACAAGACGGAAGAGTACGTGCTTGCCAGCCTCAGGGCGGGGGCCGACGGCTATGCCCTGAAAGACTCGACCCATGCCGAGCTCTCCGCGGCAATCTCAGCCGTGCTCGGCGGCCACAATTACCTCAGCCCCGAAATTTCCGGCAAAGTGATTTCCGGGTACCTGGACGGGAAGAAAGGCATCAAGGGCAAATCGCCCCTGGAGTCGCTTACGCAGAGGGAAAGGGAAATCCTCAAGCTCATTGCCGAGGATTACAAGAACCGGGAAATAGCCGACTGCCTCTGCATCAGCCTGAAGACGGTGGAAAAGCACCGGGACAACCTCATGAAGAAACTCGACCTGCACAGCGCCGCCGCCCTGACGGCCTTTGCGATCGAGCATGGTCTGATTTCGGAGTCTTAAAACCGGGACCGCATGGCGGTTTTCGCTCTTTCCCGCAAACATCGCTCCTCTCGGTCATCGTATTAACTTTCCCGGAACCAAAATGATTACAGCCATAAATACCTTGACACACAGGAGAAATGTCCTTTAGGATTCCGGATCATCACTTCCCAACAATTTAGCAAGCAAATATCAGGATCATTCTGGACATGGCGTTGAATTCAGCTTTGGGGCGGTTGGAATGAAACGGCAGCAGGCCTCCCCCGGAAGTCTTGCCTTGATGAAGAGAAAGGCCCCTGCGCCGGCGGCAGCGCCGGGACGCTCGGAAAGGCGCCTGGAATTTGAAACGATGCTGGCCGACCTGTCCGCAAAATTCGTGTCACTCCCGCCCGGACAGGTCGACGATGCCATCAACAATTCTCTGACGGACATCCTCAAGTTTTTCGGGATAGACCGCATATCCCTGCTGCGCCTCATGCCGGACAAGACCTTTTTTCTCATCTCGCATAATGCCGACGCCGCCGGATACTCTTCATACACCGTGGAGTCCCTTTTGCCCGTCTCGATTGCGCCTTACGGGGCAGATATGCTTCAACGCATGATATCCTTCTCTTTTTCAACTTTGGACGATCTGCCGGCAGAGGCGGCAATCGACAGGCAGACTTTCGAGGCGTGGGGGATCCAGTCCGGGACATATATACCCATTGCCGCCCTGAGCCCGTTCGAATACAGCCTCGGCATCAGTTCGGCGGAAAAGAACCGGAACTGCCCGGAAGAATACATCCCGCGGCTGCGCATGCTCGGAGATTTGTTCGTCAACGCCCTGGAGCGGAGCAGGGGGGAGCGGTCGCTGCGCGAAAGCGAGGAGCGGCTGAGCCTCGCGGCCGATTCCGCGGAAGCGGGCCTGTGGATCATGGAGATGGACAGGGGCATCATCTGGGCGACTCCGAAATTCCGGGAGCTCTTCCAGCTTTCCCCCGGGGAGGAACTGCCGCTCGATCTCCTGCTGGCAAAGGTCCATCCCGACGACCGCAGGCGCGTAAAAACGCTCGTCCGGCAGAGCCTGGAAAAACAGGAGCCCTTCAAAGTGGAGTTCCGCGTAATGTGTGCGGACGGAACATTTCGCTGGATCGCGACGCGCGGCAAGCACTTTCCCGGGATATCGGATATTCCCGAGCGCCTCATGGGGGCATCGATTGACATTACGGAACGCAGGCAGATGGAAACCGAGCTCCGCGAACGCCTCAAGGAAATCGAGCGGCTGAAGCTCCAGCTGGAAAAGGAGAATGTATATCTGCGCGAGGAGGTCCGGACAGGGCAGGGCATCAAGAATATCGTGGGGAGCAGCGAAGGGCTGCAGTATGTCTTTTTCAAGATAGAGCAGGTCGCCCCCACCGACGCAACCGTCCTTATCCTCGGCGAGACAGGCACCGGCAAAGGGCTCGTGGCCCATGCCATCCATGAGATGAGCGCCCGCCGGGACCGGCCCATGGTCACCGTGAACTGCGCCGCCCTGCCTGCCAACCTGATCGAGAGCGAGCTCTTCGGGCGCGAGAAGGGGGCCTTTACCGGGGCCCACGCAAAACAGATCGGCCGCTTTGAGGTCGCCCACG
>JBDKTK010000349.1:0-23835 GCA_039680225.1 Syntrophaceae bacterium | reverse complement strand
GCCGATATTGCCCTCCTGGATGAGGTCTAGGAACTGCAGGCCCCTGTTGGTGTACTTCGTCGCAATACTTACAACCAGCCGCAGGTTGGCCTCGAAAAGTTTGGGCTTGGCCCTGTTTGCTTTGATTTCCCCGCTTTCGATGGAAGAAACGACTTTCCGCAGACTGTTGGCGGAGATTTTCAATTCCGCGGTAATCCGCCTGATAACTTCCCTTGCCGCTTTCACCCTTGCTTCGCAGTCCTGGAGCTTGGGGGCGGAAATCTTGAGCTGTTTGGCAATTTTCCGGACCTGGTCGGGGTTCTTCCTGGTCTGGGCAAAGACCTTGTCAAGTTCCTTGAGGGGCAACCCGGTGAGATTCTTCGCCCTCTGCAGCTCATACTCAGCCCTTTCCATCTCTACAAGGGAGTCCTTGAGGCGCGAAACCATCTTGCCGATCTGCTTTTTGCTGAAGCGGATCTCCCGGCTCAATTCGACTATCTTCCTGGTATTTTTGACCATCTCCAGATTGGTAATTCTTATCTTGTCTGCGTCGAGGGACTTGTCCTGGAGTTTCAGGCGCAGGTTGTCGTTCTTGCGGTCTATCCTGATGATTTTTTCAATCAGCCCCAGGACCCTGTCGCGATGCAGGTCCTCTTCCACAAAACCGTCTTCATCCTCGAGATTGTCGACAATATTCTTGATCCTCAGATCGCCGGTTTTCAGCTTCTTGCCGATATCGACAACATCCTTCACAGACGCCTCGACGCCGAAGACGGCTTCCATTGTTTCCCTTTCGCCTTCTTCAATCTTCTTGGCTATCTCGATTTCGCCTTCCCTGTTGAGGAGGTTTACAAGACCCATTTCCCGCAAATACATTTTGACGGGATCCCCGGTCTTCCCCGCTGTCGTGAGCAGGGTAGTGAGGTCCTCTTCATCCTCTTTCATCTCGAGGGCCTCGTCTGCGGCCTTCTTGATTACTATCTTGTCCCCTTTGTCAGTATCGATTATGTCGATGTTCTTCTCGCCGAAGAGCATGATTATGTCGTCGATCTGCTCTGAGGATATAATATCGGATGGCAGCATATCATTCACATCATCATACGTCAGAAAGCCTTTCTCCTCTCCGAGCGAGAGGAGCTTTTTTACTTCATCCGAATGTGTCTGCTTTGCCATTGTTTTCTCCTTTATAAGGCTTTTTCTTCCTTCTTTAATTTTTCTTTTTCAAGCAAAATGCTGTTGCAGGTCTTCTGATCCTTTCTCTCCTCGGCTTTCCGAAGCTCGATTTTGAGGATTTCATGCCTTTGCCTGAACCATTTTATTTTTATCTTCTTAACAGTATCGGCAAAAATCCGTTCAAATGAACTGTTTTCGAACGGAGATTCCGATACCATGAGTTTCCATAAAATATTCTGTAACTCGCGGTTGTCAACCTTTCCTATCAGTACGGAGATTTCCGCATTGTCTGCTTCCCTTGCAAGAAGCTCGCCGAATCGCTTTAACTCCTCATCAAGAAAAAAAGAAAACACCTCCTGCTCCGCAGCGGCCCGGATACTTTCCGTATTGTTCAACATCATGCGGATAAGACCCAGTTCTATCGGATCAAATTCCTTCTTTCCCTTTGCGGTCCCGTTTTTACTGTCCGTCTGTCTCCCCGCCGGATTGGCCTTGTTAAGTTCGGCTTTGAGCAGTTCCTGGTCGATCCCCAGCCTCTCGGACATCCTCTTCAGGAATATGTTTCGCTGCAGGACATCTTCAATCTGCGACAGAAAGGCCAATGACTCCCTCAGGCTCGATATCCTTTTTTCCGGGGCCTGGCCGGGAGCTACATTTTTGTCTATGAAAAAATCAATCAGGGACTGGGATCCGGATATCTGGTCCAGCATGGCTTCTTTTCCAAATTTCCGGACATATTCGTCCGGGTCCAGGTTATCCGGCAGGAGAACGATCCTGGCGCTGATTTTTTCAGCTAAAAAGAGCTTCAGGGAACGCTCCACGGCATGCCTGCCCGCATCATCCGGATCGAAAATGATCACCAGTTCATCCGTATACCTTCTTAAGAGGTCCAGGTGATCTTTCGTCAGGGCGGTCCCGAGGGTCGCCACAATATTCCTGATTCCGGCCGCCCACATGGCCAGGGCGTCAAAATAGCCCTCCACAATTATTGCAAAACCCTGCTTGCGAATTTCTTCGCGCGAGCGGCTCAGGGCGTATAAATTCCGGCCCTTGATATAAACAGGAGATTCCGGCGAGTTTAAGTACTTCGGGTCACCCTTTCCCAGGATTCTGCCGCCAAAAGCAATTATCTGCCCGTTCAGGTCCTCGACCGGGAAAATCAGCCGGGCGCGGAACCTGTCATAGTAATCGGCCCGGCCCTCCTTCGCCACAAGCAGTCCGGCCAGTTCGGCAAGTTTGAGCGGGACCTTGTTTTTTTCCAGCTCAGACCTGAGGTTGCGCCATCCGTCAGGGGCGAAACCCAGCCGGAAATCCTTTATTATCTGCTCCCCGATGCCCCTCTTTTTCAAATACTCCCGGGCGCCCGCCCCCATATTTGCGGCAAGGCACCGGGAGAAATATTCACACGCGGCTGCGTTGATTTTAAAAATCTGTTTTTTGGGGCTGCTGTCCGCTTCAGCAGGCCTCTGGTATTGTGCAAGAGCAATTCCCAGCTTCCCGGCAAGCAGTTTCAATGCCTCGGGAAAGCCGGTATTATTAATCTTCATTAAAAAAGAAAAAACATCCCCGCCTTCGCCGCACCCGAAACAATAGAATATCTGTTTATCGGGATTGACACTGAATGACGGCGTTTTTTCCCTGTGGAAGGGACACAGCCCGACGAAATTTCTCCCCGCCTTCCTCAGGGTCACATATTCAGAGACTACCTCCACAATATTGGCCCTGTTTCTTATTTCATCCAGATCCGAACGGGTCTTCCCTTCCAAGATAGTCCCTTACCGAGGTTTTGAAAGCGGGTGAAAATTCGCGAGATAACGGACGTGCCTATCATATGTATAAGCAGTAAGACTGTGCGGGACGCCAAACGGGGAGAGGAAAAAGGGTCCCTTTGTCCAATAAATATGATTCAGGCGGAAAGGCGCTTCTTCACCAACTCGCTTACCAGTTTACCGTCCGCTTTGCCGGTTATTCTCGGGACCAGGACTTTCATGACTTTGCCCATGTCCCTCATACCGGTTGCCCCGGATTCGCTGATAGCCTTTGAGATTTCCGCCTCAATCTCCTCGCCGGACATCTGTTCCGGCATGAATCCTTTTATTACCTTTAATTCCGCCTCTTCCTTATCGACAAGATCCTGCCTGTTGCCTTTTTTGAACTGGTCTATTGAATCCTGCCTCTGCTTCACAAGGGAAGACAGTACCTGAAGCAGTTCGGTATCATTAAGTTCCCGGTGAGCATCTATTTCCCTGTTATGAATAGCCGTTTTAATGAGCCGCAGGGCCGAAAGCCATCCCTTGTCCTTCGCCTTTGCTGCGGTGACCATATCCTTGTCGATCTGCGCTTTTATGCCCACTGCCCTTCCCCTTGCTGCGGAAAAATAAACACACGTTTTAAAAGCGATATTATAAACGAAAACGACGTTTTGTCAATTAAATTGAGGTTTTTTTAGAAAGAAAATTATTCAATCGGCCTTTTTTCCTGTCATCAGCCTGACCAGGATTGCCTCCAGCAATCTGAACATAATTCATATGCCGGAAAACACCCCGCCGGCCGCAAAGCCGCCGAATATCGTGACGATGATGCTTCCCCAGGAAAGGCCTGTAGAGAAGGATTGAATGACTGAAACGATCAGGCCCGGGTAGATCGCAAATATTAAGACTGCGGACCCGACTGCGACAGCCGGCGCCCAGAGGCGCTTTCCGGTTGAAGCGAGATCAACCAGGAAGGTAGTTACGAAAATCGAGGCTGCAAAAATCAGCACTTTCACCAGTATTCCTGCGAATGCCAGGAAACCGTTACCATCCATTTTGGCCTTTGTTTTTTTAAGAATTTTAAATAGATTACAGCGGGCAGGATCAGAATTCCACAGCAAAAATCCTGTTGGATAAAAGGAATAGAAGTCCAGGGACCGAGGCATCCAGTCCCTGGCACCTCTCTCAAATTCTAGATTTCCCCTCAGATAAAAATGGAAAAAAGCCGGTTATAAAAGCTTTACGTTTGCAGCCGCCGGGCCCTTCTGGCCTTGCTGTATCTCGAAGCTTACTCGCTGGCCTTCCTGCAAAGTCCTGAAGCCGGTTCCCGTAATCGCGGTGTAATGAACAAAAACATCTCCGCCCTCATCCTTTTCAATGAAACCAAAACCTTTTTGCTCATTGAACCATTTTACAGTGCCTTCCGCCATGTGGCATCCTCCCAAAAAATTATACCTCAAAGTCGGATGGCCACCCGAATGGAACCAAGGAAAGCCGGACTCAAGCGGACTACCTTTGCAATTCTTAATGACATTTCCAACTTCAAAGTCCCAACCCCGCACCTGCTGAGGGTTGGAATGCGGCGTTTTTATAATGAACCTTCCAGCAAAGTCAAGCTTTTATGTTGATCACTATTGCCTTGCTGCATCTGTCTGATTTATTAAAATAGGATATCCCATATGAGGGAGTCAATCGGAATGCATGCCGGAACACAAAAGGTGATCGAAATACATGAAATGCAAAACCGCATCAGGGTCTTCAAAAACCGTATCCAGGCCGGAAGAGTCCTTGCCGGAATGCTTAAACCCCGCTGTCCCCCCGAATGCATCATATATGCAATCCCTTCAGGTGGTGTTCCGCTCGGAATCGAAATCGCCGCCAGTCTAAATCTGCCCCTCGAAATTGCCGTTGTGAGCAAAATAACCCTGCCCTGGAACACGGAGGCGGGCTACGGCGCAGTCGCTTTCAACGGCACTGCGAAATTAAACAGGAGCCTGATCTCCCGATTGCACCTCCCGGAGGCCCAGGTCCGGGAAGGAATTGAGTCAACGCTCGAAAAAGTGCGAAGGAGGCTCACGAAATTCCGTGCAGAAGGGCAGCTTCGGGAACTCACCGGCAAAACCGCTGTCCTTGTGGATGATGGAATAGCTTCGGGTTTCACGTTGCTTACCGGGATCGAGGCCCTGAAGGCAATGGGTCCGGCCGGAGTCTATGCCGCATCCCCTACGGGCAGCCTGGAATCCGTGATGAAGGTCGCAGCCGAAGCCGACCTGGTGTTGTGCGCCAACATACGCAGCGGGTGGTCGTTTGCCGTAGCAGACGCATATGAGGAATGGGCCGATATCGATGAATCGGAAGCCGCCCGGATGTTCACGGATTACCTTAATTCGGGCGGGACCGGCGGGGCTTGATCCCTTCATCGTACTGCGCCGCCGGAGCCGTAATGTTTTCCCCGGCCGCCCTCTCGTATTTTGCCCGGAATGTGCCTGTACTGAAAATATGCTCCCGGCCGAGAATTGAGCAAAGGAACAATCTCCTCCCTTTTTTAAATTCCGCATCCGGGACCCCCGAAAGCGGCAATCTCCCTGAACGGTTCGAGCGGGTCTCCGCTCGCACCGGCCCCGGACCACCAGGCGCGCCAAAGCCTTTCGGCGGTTCGATAATCGGAATTTTTCATGAGCAACTTGCGTCAAAATACAAGTTTGGCTAATATCCGCGAAATTTCCGGCGCCCCCCTCTCTAATAAATTCTTCCTGAAGCAACCATCATTAACGGACAAAGGATTAACCATGTTTAAGAAGTTTATCTCAGCCCTTCTTTTGGGAGCAATGGTGCTGGTATGCAGCCCGGCCCTCTCCCTTGATAAAAGTGTCCTTTTCTCGGAGAGCTTCAATTCCCTTTCCAACTGGCGATTGTACCGCTTTCCCGGAAAACAGGCGAGCACCAGGTTCCTTGTATCCAAAGCCCCCGGAGGGGGGACCTGCCTGAAAGCCGAAAGCAGGGCGGCAACAGGGCTGCTGATCTCGAAGGTGAAATTCGATGTCAAAGAATACCCCTTCATGAAATGGCGCTGGATGGTCAGCAATGTTTACGAAAAAGGGGACAACAGGGACAGGCTCTACGACAATGCGCCCATTCGTGTTTCGGTGCTCTTCGAATATGACCCCGCGAGCGCCGGCCTGCTGGAAAGGATGAAATACGATCTGGCGAAAAAGAAATACGGCGAATACCCGCCCCGGTATGCCCTTAATTATATCTGGGCCTCCAAGGAAAGGGACGCCGGCCAGCTTTTCAACAGCCCCCTGTCCCACAGGTCAAAAATAATAGCCCTGGAGGGGGGAGATAAAAAAGCGGGCAGCTGGGTCAGCGAGGAAGTCAACGTGCTGGAGGATTTCAAGCGCGCTTTCGGTTTTGAGCCGCCGTCTCCTGCGGCAATATCGATAATGAACGATTCCGAAAAGACGAAAGAGGAATCGGTTTCCTACCTTGAGTCCATAGAGGTATTCAAGCCATAACAGGCTGTTCAAGCGCCGGGCTATACTGGAGGACGGAGCGCAAAACCCGATCGAGGGGCATGTGGATTGATACTGCAGCGCGACGAGCAGACGCCGTCCCTGCGCAAGCAGGGATGAGCGTTTTTCAACAGCCGTATCAGGAAGCTTCCGGCATGAGAGTACGCAGGACGTCTTCTTTCCCGATCACGCCGACCACCCTGCCCCCCTCGACAACGGGCAGGGTGTGGATATTATGCCGGACCATCATTGTGGCGATATCTTCAAGGCTTGTCTCCGGCTCGACTGTGTAAGGCGACGGGGCCATCGCTTCGCTCACGGTCGCGGCGGCGATTTTTTTCACCTCTTTTTCCATGTCTTTATACGAAGTCAGCGGGAACAGGCCGTCAAGAAAAGTGAATACGGTGGGCAAGGGTATCTTCTTCTGCTGAAAGATCAAGTCGCTCTGGCAGATAATCCCGACGAGAGTTCCGTCATGGTCAATGACAGGCAGCCCGTTGAGGTGCTTTTCCAGGAGCAGCTTTGCCGCTTCGGCGATCTTCGTGTCAGGGAAAACTGAAATTACATCAGTGGTCATGATGTCCTTGGCATTCATTTCTCACCCCCGGCAGGATTTAGGAAATTTTAAATTCAATTCTTGAATATTTCAAGCTTCTTGGCAAATATGAAATATCAATCTAATTAACAGGCGAATCAACGTGGCGAAAATGGCGGTGAGAAGAATAGCTGTCCTGACGAGCGGAGGTGACGCGCCCGGGATGAACGCAGCCATCCGCTCAGTAGTCCGTACGGGGTTGAGCAGGGGATGGGAAGTCAGGGGAATCCTGCACGGTTACACGGGCCTGCTTACGGGCAGTGCAGTGTCATTAGGGGCCCGGGACGTCGGAGGCATAGTCCAGAGGGGCGGGACCATCCTGGGGAGCGCCCGGTGCCCGGAATTTAAAACCGATGAAGGCAGGCGCAAAGCGCTGGGCTTCCTTCGGGAAAGCTCGATTGACGCCCTGGTCGTTATCGGGGGAGACGGCTCGCAAGCAGGTTCGCGAGCCCTTAATGACTTGGGGTTCCCGGTAATCGGAATCGCTTCAACAATCGACAACGACCTTTACGGTTCCGAGATTTCCATTGGCGCCGATACTGCATTGAACATAGCCCTCGAGGCAATCGACCGCCTCAAGGTCACGGCATCGTCCCACCAGAGGGCCTTCCTGGTCGAAGTAATGGGCCGGGGCAGCGGATATCTGGCGCTGATGTCGGGAATAGCCGGAGGCGCCGAAGCCATCATCATCCCGGAAGTGGATACCGATCCCGAAGTCCTCGCCTCCGATCTGCGTTCTTCTTACGAGAGGGGAAAAGCCCATGCCATTGTTGTAGTCGCGGAGGGGGCAAAATTCAACGCTGAGCGGCTTGCATCTTATTTCCAGGCACACGAGAAAAGACTGGGATTTGAACTGCGGGTCACAAAGCTCGGACACGTGCAGAGGGGCGGCCAGCCGGATGCCTTTGACCGCCTGCTGGCGACGAGATTGGGCGCTGCAGCGACCGAGTGCCTGGCGCAGGGCCGGACAGGCATTCTGGTCGGCCTTTTGAAAGGCGAGACAGCGTCAACGCCTTTTACGGAAGTGACGGGGCGTAAAAACAAGTTGCGCCTTGATCTGCTGGAGCTCGCCCGGGTCCTGGAGGCTTGAATGAGAACAAAAAAAGTAATCCAGCTGGTTTTTTTCATGTTATTTCTGACAGCCTTGCCCGCATCCGCGCAGACTGAAACAGAAATCAGGGACTACAGGGGCGAGAGGCTCTCTCCTTTTGGCCGGAAGTACGACAACTCGATCCGGGGGCCGCAGAAGGTCGATATAAAGTCATACAGGCTTTCCGTGACCGGCCTCGTCGAGAAGCCCCTCAGCCTGAAATACAATGATGTGCTGGCCCTTCCTCAGGTAAAAAGAGTTGTGACGCTCCACTGTGTCGAAGGCTGGTCCGAACGCCTGCTTTTCGAGGGGATACGCCTTGCCGACCTCTTCGCCGGGTCCGGCCCTCGCGCAGGGGTGAAGACCGTGGTCTTCCGCGCGGCCGACGGCTACTCATCGTCGTTGCCGTATGACTACGTAATCAATAATGACATCATGCTTGCTTTCAAAATAAACGGGCGCATCCTCGACGAGAGGCGGGGCTTCCCGTTCCGGGTGGTCGCAAATTCGAAATACGGGTACAAGTGGGTCAGGTGGCTGACCGCGATAGAACTTACGGACAAGCCTTTCTTTGGATACTGGGAAAAACGGGGCTTCAGCAACGAGGCGGACGTGAAGCCCTCACAGCTCAATGCGCCGCCCAATCCGCCCCGGTGATTATTCGTTCAGAAATTTTGAGACATACTCAATGTATTCGCCAAGCAGCTGGCTGCTGACCACAAATATATGGCCGATGTTTTTCTCGATCATGCGGTTCAGCCCGCCCCGGGCCAGGCTCAGGTTGCCGTCCCCCACCTGTCCCCAGATCTCGCTCGACACGCAGGAACCCGGGGGCGCTATGGGGTCCCGGGTGCCCCGGTAACAGAAAATCCTCACTCCGGCGTCTTTCAGGGAGCCCATGTTCACCGGTTTCCCGTCCAGTTCCGGGACTGTTGAAGGCAGCACGTATTTGCCCTCGTAAAGTTCGTTGCCGAGAAAGAACTTGCCGATCCACTCGCGATGGGCCTTCGCGGGGAACTTGCTCCCGTGAGTCAGCCAGTACAGGAAAGGGATCGAATCCTCTATGGCTCCCGGCACATGCGCCCGGGCATAGAAACCCATGTAAACCGTGTACTGGACCCCCGGCTGGATCTCGTTCATTCCGGCCTCGATGACCTGCGGGGCCACATTGCTTTCGCCGAAAAGCTGGGCCATCAGGTGCGTGTCCAGTTCCTGCCGGATCACGTCCCTCATCGGCTTAATGCCGCTGTCGGCGTCGTCGAATTTAACGGGAGAGGCCATAAGCGCAATTTTGCGGACGTCCATTTCCTCGCCCCGGGCCAGCCGCTCTTCCGCCCTGCGGCCCAGGTACGCAAGCATGAGCGTTCCTCCCATGCAATAGCCCATTATGCTGATATCCTCTCCGGGGTGCCTTTTTTTAATCAGGTCAAGGTACAGGTCCGGGACTGTTTTGCCGTAGAAATCCAGGCCGAGTTCCGCTTCCTGCGGCCCGGCGTCGCCATGGTCCACAAGGTAAACGTGATAGCCCTGGTTGAGCATCGCTTCGACAACGGATTTTCCCTTTGCGAGGTCGAACAGCTCCGGCTTGTTGATCAGGGGGGAAGCCAGGTAGAGCACCTTGCCGGCAGGCTTGACCCCCTTCGGCATATGGTAATAGCGAAGCCTGACGCCGTGGATATGCGAATCTTTTACGATCGAATAGGGTGTGACGCCGATCGTGCCCTGTGTGCGCCGCTGTGAGAATTCCTTAACGTCAAAAGCGTTATGCCTGTAAAGGTTCTCGAATCTCGCCCGGTTCTGTTCCAGGTACTTCTCGAAACCCTCTGCATCGAGGCCCTCGCCGTTTTGCTTCATGAAAGGAAGGTCCCCGTTGATGCGCTGCACCGTGATTACCATGAGCAGGCATTTCATCAGGTCCTTCATCGCCTTGAGCCGGGTGAGCCCCATTGAATTATAGATCAACTCCAGGTTGGCGAATTCCATCATGTAATCTTTCAGGATGGCGATGCCCTCGGGCGTGCCGGACAGCTCCAGGGCTTTCGCCTTGTCGAACTGTTCGTCGGTCATCACCAGGGCGCAAAGGTCGTACATGAGCTTGGCATATGTCTGGTAAATCCACCCGTTTATCTCCCCGAACACATCCGGGTTCCTGCCGGTGCGGGTGGCGATCCTGGCGCTTGCCTTTATCGGGCCGGTCACCCAGGTTTCCATGAACTGCGACTGCAGGCCCGCCGCCACGGCGAGCGGCCCGTATGTCAACGGCTGCGACGCCATGGATTTCAAAAACGACTGGTAATGGAAGAGGGAAAGGATGTGCTGCCCGGCAATCTTGCTTTTCCACGGCACCGCCGTGTCCAGGCTTTCAATGTTATCGGCGGGAGTGAGGCCGATGATATCGAGTAATACAGCAGGGGAGATCCGTCCGGTTTCAGATGCCAGTGCCATGTGCCGACCTCGTTTTTTTGGAGAGATAATAGCATGCGGGGGAAAAACATGTAAGCAGAAAGAAATGCTGTTTGTTTGGTAAGTTAGAACGCAGTGGGGAGCATGAAAAGGCCCTGTCCTTGAGGCAGGTCCGGGTTTATTTCCCTGGATTCAGAGCTCAGGGCAGGCGTTCAGGCATTCTCAATAACTTCCGCCCAGTCATCCGGGAGATTCTGCTCCAGTTCGGCTATCGTTTCGTACCCTATAGTCTCTTTGGCGACCTGCAGGACGGTGCTGATCAGTTCCTGGGCCTGGTCTTCGTCGAGGCTGAACTGTTCTGCAATTTCTGAAATGTATTCTTCCGCGGAAATGTCCGTTTCCGCAAGCTGGTGGCCCCTGAGCTTTTCGTACGTGAGGGGGTTGGGCAGGTATTCCGTCAATTTTCGCGCTTCCTCCTCGTCAAGCCTGCTTGCCAGGATGCCAAGGGCCGCCTTGACCGCGGAATCCGCCTCTTCCTCATCCTGGATGAAATCAAGTTCCGAAACTGCTCTGATAAAATCTTCATATTCCATTTTGATGAGCCCCCTTTGCGGAATCTCAGCGAAGTATTTCTTATTAAAAACGGGAGGACAATTGGGCCAAACCTTATTTTAAGTCTCGCAAACGATCAGGAAGCATTCAGGGTAACAACGGACGGCTAAACCACATACTCTTCCGGATCGGCATTGAACTCGTCCCGGCACTCCTCCGAGCAGAAGTAGTATTTCTTTCCCTCGTACTCGGAAGTGCACTTGGTTTTTTTCTCGTCCACGAGGACCTTGCAGACAGGGTCCCTTACCATATGCACTCTCCTGGATGATTTGGTCACATTATGTCCGATGCTTTTCGAAAATCCATACGGAAAAACATTATTTTTGCGGCGGGAATGGTTGAGATCGGAGAGATTGAAGGATTAGGAGTATATTGTATTGCCCCTGCAACTGTTCGCTGGCGCCCGGCCCGTTCAGAATTTTTTCAGCCGGAGGAAATTGCGGCCCGCAGCGGCGTCGAAACTGATTTTCCCGGTGCGGCCCTCCAGGGCCTGTTCCCTGAGATATTTCAGATCCGAGGAGGGATCGAGATCGGCGAGCGCCCTGCTGCCGTCCGGCAGCGTTCCGATAACCGTTCCACCTTCGGGCCTGCCATCGTGAAGGTGGCGGATAACGTAAGCCTCAACCGTGAATTCGCCCTCGGCCCTTTCGACAGGCCCGGGCAGGGCAAGCCTGTCAATGCCGGCCTGGACAGACGAATCGTCCCGCTCCTCCCAGGGGTTTGCGGGAGCGGAACAGCCGTAGACCCCGATCGAATGCTTCGTGTTGTACCAGCCGTTGGCAGTCACCATGGCCTTGAGGCCCGCCGAGCTTCGCAGCCTTTTTACAACTTCGGCTATGGCATGCAGGGAGTAGTTGTTCCCGGGGCCGCCGAAATAAGGCAATCCGCCGGTCAGGGAAAGGTCCCTGCCGTCGTCTTCAGAGATACCGAGGGCCTGTCTCGCAATTTCGAAAGCCGAGGGGAAACAGCTGTAAAGGTCGAAGATATCGATATCGTCAAGGGTGAGGCCTGCCTGTTCGAGCGCTATCCGGGCCCCTTCCGTTATGGCCGGCGAATCGTGCAGGCAGGGGCGTTGCGAAACATGCCATATGTTGCTCAAATCAGCCCCGCCCATGGGATACACCCATTGCGAGCGCGGAATACCGAGTTTAATGGCTGCGGATTCGCTGGTCATGATAACGGCGGCCGACTGGTCAACGTTTATGTTGGCGTTCATGAGCTTTGTATATGGATAACCGATGTAGCGATTATCCGGACCAGCCGAAGCGACATCGCCGTTCAGGGGCTCTTTTGACCAGGCATAGGGATTTTGCGCGGCAATGCGCGAGAGGTAACGGCATACCCTGTTCATGTGCTCGCGGTGCTGCCGGGGGCTCCTTCGGGATGATGCCCTCAGAGCTGTCTCGAAAATCGGGTACATGTATTGGGGCAGGAAGATATCATAGGCCGATTCGACCCCGTTCAGGGAAGGGGGTGTCTCGCCGCCTGCTATTTCGAATTCGTATCCGTAACGGAGCAGGGCGTCGAAAGTGACCGGCCCGTCCCCCAGCGCCTTTATGAAATCATTTTTGGGCCAATCGAGGACCGTATGTCCTTTGGCCGCCCTGGCGAGGGAGTAAACAGCCTCGGCCCCCGTGATCAGGACTGTTTTGCATTTTCCCGCCGCAATCTCCCTGGCAAAACGGTTCACCATCATCTGGGGGGTATTTCCCCCTATGGGGCCGTAAATTTTTTTTGCGGAGGCCGCCCCGATCATTTCCGCAAGGCTGCCGCAGGGGTCGTCATAGACCCAGGAAAAAATATTGATCACGCAGATGGTATCGATCAAGGCCGGGTCAACCCCGGCATCGGCCATGGCTGACTGGCTGCAGACGGCCATAAGCCCCACAGGGTCAAGGGCGGGAATTGCCTTCTTTTGCTGGGTAAATTGACCGGCCCCGACCAGGACGGGTCTTTCGGGAATTTTCATGAGCAGGCATTTACAAAATACAGCCCGACATGTCAAGTCTCTCGGATTCTTTTCTGCGATTACGTTGAGATTTAATCCGGAACCGTGTTAATAAGGGGCCGGCTCAGGGCAATGCGCAAATGAAAATCCCGCATAATGACTCCCCCAAAAAGCTTGCAGACGGACTGTGGGCGCTAGGGAATTATTTTTTCAATATTTACCTTGTCAAAGGAAGCAAGGGTGCGGCCCTGTTTGAATCAGGCATTTCCGCCACGGTCGATCTTGTGGCGAAGCAGCTCGAATCACTGGATATTTCCCCGGACTATTTTGTTGTATTGCATCCCCATCCGGACCATATAAACGGCCTGCCCGGATTGCGTTCCATTTTTCCCCATGCCCGAATCATTGCCGGGCCGGGCGCGGCCGAGTTCGCGGCCCACCCGAAGACCGCCCAGGCCCTCGTGGCCGAAGATGTTTTCATGTCGGAATTCCTCGCAAGCCGGGACCTTCCAATCGGCCGGCCGCCCATAAAAGAGGCGCCTTCCCTGGAAGGCTGTATTGTGAAGTCGGAGGGGGATTGCCTGGACCTGGGAGGCCTCACTGTAAATTTTCTTTCCGCCCCGGGTCATGCGATAGGAGCCCTGGCCGCCCACGTGCCGGAAATCAGGGCTATCCTCGCTTCGGACTGTCTTGGTTTCCGCTTTCCGGGCATATCTGATTTCTTTCCCCTTTTCTTCACGGGATTTGGGGATTACATCGCGACGATCAGGAAACTAAAGGCGCTCGAGCCGGAAATCCTCGCGCTCGCCCACCAGGGCCCGTTGACCGGCGAAAAGGTCAAGGATGCATTCAGGAAGGCCGAGAGGTCCGCGATGGAGATCAGGCAATTGGCATTGAGCGGAGTTGCGGAAGGGGAAATAATCGAAACTATCTTTAATAAATACTACCGCGATGAATTGAAGATGTACACTCGCGAGAATATAATCACCTGTTGCAAACTGATAATCAAAAGAAGCCGCGAATCAATCTGAGGCCCTCACGAAAAATCCCGATATAAACAGGTGCATAAGCAGGCGGGAAGCAATAAAAAAGTATGGAAAATTTTAAAAAAAATGATAGCTTAGGCTATTAACGTTGCGCTTTATACCAAGGAGGTTTTGTTAATGAAATTCAATTACAGGGGGAAAACGCCTTCTGTCGTCGCATTAGCAATCATTCTCAGCCTTTTTTTCATATTCGGACCCGCAAGCGACAGTAAAGTGGATGCCGTAGACCCGGCGATTTACAAGAACCTGAAAGTGTTCAATGAAGCCCTCGACATGATAGAGAAAAATTATGTCGAAAAGGTCGAGCCCAAAAATCTCATCCAGGAAGCAATCAACGGGATGATGAAGTCCCTCGACCCGCACAGCTCGTATCTCAATGCGGAAATGTACAAGGAGCTCCAGTCCGACACCAGGGGAAGCTTCGGCGGCATCGGAATTGAGATCACGATGCAGAACGATGTCCTGACGGTCGTTTCACCTATCGAAGACACTCCCGCCTTTAATGCAGGCGTCAAGGCGGGCGACCAGATAGTCAGGATAGACGACAAATCCACGAAAGGCATCTCCATCCTGGACGCCGTGAAAAAGCTCAGGGGGCCCGAAAACAGCAAGGTCAAGATCACTATCATGAGGAAGGGCCTCACACAGCCTAAGGATTATGTGATCAGCAGGGCTGTCATCAATATAAAGAGCGTCAAAAACCGCAACTATGACGGGAATATCGGATACATAAGGGTTTCGTCCTTTCAGGAAAGGACCACTGACGATGTGAAAAGGGCGCTGGCCGAATTGAAGAAAAAGGGAGCGGTCGACGGACTGGTAATAGACGTGAGAAACAACCCGGGCGGGCTCCTGGACCAGGCCGTCAAGGTTTCGGACATATTCCTGAAATCGGGCACAATCGTTTCGATCATGGGCCGCTCGAAAAGCCTGGAGAGCAAATTCGTCGCCAAGGACGACGGCTCCGAACCGGCCTGCCCGATAGTGGTCCTCGTCAATGAGGGGAGCGCAAGTGCGGCCGAGATCGTTGCCGGGGCGCTTCAGGACAACGGCAAGGCGATCGTCCTGGGGACCCAGTCATTCGGAAAGGGTTCCGTGCAGACGGTAATTCCTTTTGAAGACGGCTCGGCCCTTAAATTAACCACGGCAAGATATTATACCCCGAAGGGGAAATCCATCCAGGCCGAAGGGATCACGCCTGATATAGCTGTTGAATATATCAAACCTCCCGAAGAGAAAGAGGCTGAAGTCATCATCAGGGAGCGCGATCTGAAGGGGCATATCCGGGGGGAACACGAAACGGAACAGACTGAAACCAAGGAAGTGAAGACCCGGACCATCGCCAAGAGAAATTTTGATGATATTTCCAAGGACAATCAGTTGAAGAGCGCAGTCGATCTCCTGAAGAGTTGGGAGATATTCAGCAAGCTGCACAAGTAGAATAAAGGATATGGGAACAGAGAAAAGGAAACCCGGGAGCGACGGGTTTCCTTTTTTCTTATCCATTCCAATCAATGAAAAAAATCAGGGCAATTGCAAAATGATCGGGTATACTGTTATTAAAATTGCGGGAGCGCTTAAATTCATGTTTAGCTGGTTTAAAGTTTATGGCGCAAGGGCGAAATTCAGGGGCGGCCTCATGATTCTGATCTGCCTGGCGCTGTCGTGCGCCCCCTCTTCATCATATCTCGCCAGTCCCCTCGCCTCCCAGGAAGCGGAAGGCAGCTCGGCCGATGCCACTTATCACTATTCTCTGGGGGTCCTTTCCCTCCTTTCCGGAAATGTCGGCAACGCCATCCGGGAATATGAGACGGCCCTTACCCATGACCCGAAATCCAGCCTCCTCGCCACCGAGCTTGCAACCATTTACGTAAAAACGGGGCAGCACCAGAAGGCCATCGAGCTGTGCGAAAAATCCCTGCAGGCCAACCCCGGAAGTGTCGAACTTCACCTGCTCCTGGGCGGGCTTTACCTCGAAAAAAAGAACAAGCCCGAAGCAGAAAAGCAATTCCAGACCGCAATTAAACTGGCCCCCTCCAATGCCGAATCCTATCTTTACATCGCAATCATTTACCTGGAAGACAAGCGCTATGACGAGGCACTGAAATCTCTCAAGGCCATGCTCAAAATCAGCCCGGAAAACGTGGTGGCCTCCTATTACATCTCAAAAGTCTACCTGGAAATGAAATCATACGGCGAGGCGGAAAAATGGCTGAAAAAGACCATTGCCATCAAGCCGTCTTTCGAATCGGCATGGCTGGACCTGGGAGGGCTCTACGAACTTGAAAACAAAAGCGACCAGGCAATAGAAACGTACAAGAAATACTCCGCCCTGCATCCATCGCGGCTGGATATAAAGTTGCGCCTTGCGAAAGCCTACCTCAGGATCCAGAATTTCGGCGAAGCCTCGGCCATTCTTGAAGAGATCTATCGCCTGGACAGTTCCAACAGGGAAGTAAGGTTTACCCTGGGCCTCTCCTACTTTTTCAGCAATGAAAATGTCGACAAGGCAATCCAGGAATTCACCTCCCTTCTCGATGAAGACCCCAAGGATGAAAGGGCGCGCTATTTCCTGGCCTCTTCATATGAAGAGAAGAAGCTCTATGACCGGGCCATGGATGAATTCCAAAAGATCCCGGCTGATTCCGAGCTGTATGACGACGCTCTGATTCATATGGCAACTATCCTGAAAAAAACCGGCAAGCCGGAACAGGCGATTGCCATGATCTCCGAGGGGATCAAGGCATCCGATAAGGAGCCGGGCCTCTACGCCTTCCTTTCCTCCCTTTACCAGGATGAAAAGAAATTCAAGGAGGCCGAGGATATTGCCAGGAAAGGCCTTTCTCTCTTTCCGAACAACCCCGACCTGCATTACCGGATGGGGGCAGTTTACGAAGGCATGAACCGCTTCCCCGAGAGCATAAAGGAGATGGAGGAAGTCCTGAAAATTGACCCGAACCATGCAGACGCCATGAATTTTATCGGGTACAGTTATGTCGAGCGCGGCATCAACCTGGACAAGGCTGAAAAGCTTATCAACAAGGCGCACAATTTGAAGCCCAGGAGCGGCTATATAATCGACAGCCTGGGATGGCTCTATTTCCGCCAGGAAAAAAATGAACTTGCCGTAAAATATCTCCGGGAAGCCGCCGTCCTCCTTCCGGACGACCCCACAGTCCTTGAGCATCTGGGAGACGCTTCCGCAAAATCGGGGCAGAAAAAAGAGGCCGTTGAAGCTTACAAACGGGCCCTGCAGCTGAACCCGACAAGCCAGGGCCTGCAGAAAAAAATCGAAGAGCTGATTCGCGGCAATTAAGGTAACAGCAGAATGCATGGTGCGAAGAGTATCCTTATAGCGCTGTTTTTCGCATGCATTGCATTTGTGGCCGGTTGCGCTCCCAAGGCGCTTCCCCCCGCCCAGATTTCCGACCCCAAAGAGCTGCTGGAACAAATCCGGCGCGGGACGAAACCGGATAAAACTTTTCGCGCGGTCGCCTCGATCCGCATCGAATCTCCGGAGGGTACGTATGCAACCAGGGCCGCCCTCCTGACTCACGACCCGTTTTATCTCCGCCTGGAAACTATTCCCGTTTTCGGGACCCCCGACGTGCTGCTCACTTTAAACCGCGCCCATATGAAAGTCTTCTTTGCCAGGCAGGCGAAATTTTACATATCTTCCCCCGAACGGGGCCTGTCCCTTATAATTCCCGTCACACTGGCCCCTTCCGAAATTATACCCCTGTTACGGGGGGGCATTCCCCCCCCGGCATTCTCATCCGGTATTACGATTAAAGCCTTCCTGGATGACGGGACCTACAAATTTGATTTCTACTCGCAAGACAAAAAGGTCCGGTCCCTGTGGATCGACCGCTCATCGGGACATCCGGTCAAAATGGAGATACCCGGCCCCAACACGTACAGCATCTCTTACGGGAGCTTCCGAAAGGTTGAGGGGGCTTCAGTTCCGGGGTCCATAGAAATAAATACGGGAGATGAAAAAAGGATCCAGATCAGGTACAGCGACATGGATTTCCTGTCCGGTCCCGAGGAGGCGGGCACCTTCGACCTGGAAGTCCCGCCGGGTATAGAACCGTCAATTATAGAATAAAAAAGGATGGAATAAACACAGGCTGTTAAAAATGCCCATCCGGACATTTTTAACAGCCTGTACTTTGAGATCTAAAGCTATCTGATTTCCTGCAGCCTGGTGCGGGCCATTCTTGCCTGGTTGGTATCGGGGTAATCCTTTATCACCTGCTGCAGGAGCAGCTTGGCGCTTGATTTGTCCCCTATTTTCAGGAACGAGAAGGCCTGCTTCATCATGGCCGCCGGCACCTTATCGCTGCCTGGGTAGGCTTTGAGGAGCTTCTCGTATTCCAGGATGGCCTTTTCAAACTTGCCGTCAACGTAATAAGACTCGCTTATCCAGAACTGGGCGTTGTCTGCGTATTCAGCCTTGGGATACATCTCCAGGTATTTTTGAAAATCCCGGCGCGAGTCCTCGTATCTTCCCTCTTTGAAGGCTTTTTGCGCGGACGAGTATATGCCGTCTTTGCTCCCGGCGGCTACTGCGGGCCTATCGGTAAAGACGGATTCCGAAATATCACCCTTCTTCCCAATACCGATATAATTTTCGAGGAAATGAATCCGCAGGGAAAGCTCGTTTATTTTCGCGTCCTTCTCCTTGCGTTCCGCCCTCAGACCGGCGAGCTCTTTGCGAAGCTCGTCCATTGTCCCCCGGAGTTTCTGCACGTTATCCCTGAGTTCGATTAAATCAGCTCCGCTTTCGGCCTGATTTTTCTGCAGGGCGTTGGTGCTTTTCTTCGCTTCAGCAACCTCTTTCAGAAGCCTCGCATTGTCCTCTTTCAGGGAGGCCAATTTCCTGTCAAATCCCTGCTCAACACGCTTGACATCCGAAGATGTTGCGCATCCGAATATGGAGAGCAGAAAAAAGAGACAGATATATATTGCTGAAAATCTTTTCACGTTGACTGCTTTTCAACTCCGGAATAATTTATTTGTAAACGACAAAATGAGCGTTGCGGTTTTTCGCCCAGGCTTCATCGTTGTGCCCCGGGTCAACCGGTTTCTCTTTGCCGTAGCTTATCGTATTTATTTTACCCTTGTCGATTCCCAGCTTGACCATATAATCCTTGGCGCTGTTGGCCCTTTTTTCTCCGAGGGCCAGGTTATATTCGGCAGTCCCTCTCTCGTCGCAATTGCCCTCGATCCTGAGGCTGTAGCCTTCATTTTTCTTGAGCCAATCGGCGACTTTATTCAGTGTGCCCCTGAATTCGGACTTCACATTGTATTTATCGTAATCAAAATAAATGAAATCAAAACCGGCAATCGGGGAAACTGCAGCTTCGGCTTCCTTTATTTTTGCCCTTTCCGCCTGGGCTAACTGCTGTTTCTGTTTAGCGGTGTCCTCTGCAGCCGTCTGCTGCTGCTGCTGAACTTTAGCCTCGGTCTTCGCGGCGGCAGGTTTCTCTTCTGAAACAGCAACCGCTCCCTTCTTGGCGCATCCGATCGAAAATGCGAGCGTGATCGAGATGAAAAGAATAAAAAGACCAGTAATCACTCGATAATTCCTCATTCTAGATCTCCTTTCCTGGAATTAAATTAACTTAAACATCTGTAACAATTCATCAAACCATAACACAACATCAAAAAAGTTCAATACAAATTTAGATGGGGCGACCATGAAGTGTAGCTGTATCCGTCAAGGCCCTCGTGAAGCACTCTCAAGTTCGATCCGTTTGCGTTAACAACGTAAAGGCGGGCCTTGCCCCTCGACTTGCCCGAAAAAACAAGATAGCGCCCGTCGGGCGACCAGCAGGGCGATTCGTTCCAGCCGTTCGCGGTAACCTGCATCACTTTGCTGCCGTTCTCATTCATCGTGAATATCTGGAAGGAGCCGCCGCGCCGGCTTTCGTATGCTATTTTCCTGCTCTTCGGCGACCACGAAGGGGAGGTATTGTAATTCCCCTCATAGCTCAACCTTTTGACGTTGCCGCCGTCTGAGTTCATCATGTATATTTGCGGAGAGCCTCCACGGTCGGACACGAATGCTATCTGCGAGCCGTCGGGGGACCAGCAGGGCGAAACATCGGAGCCCATATCAAAGGTGAGCCTTTTCAGGGTCGACGTCCTGGTGTCCATCCGGTAGATTTCAGGGTTCCCGTCCTTGCTCAAGGTCAGCAACATGTAGCGTCCATCGGGGGACCAGGGTCCCGCCAGATTGAGGCCTATGTAACGGGAAATCCTGCGCTCTTTCCTGTTTGTCAGGCTCATTCCATACAAGTCCGGATTGGCGTCCTTATAAGACGTGTAGCAGATCTCCCTGCCGTTGGAGCCCCATTGGGGCCTGATCGTCAGGGAATTTGCCCTGGTTATTTTCTCAAAGCCGGAGCCGTCGAAATTAATCATGTATATTTCCGTCGCCTTTCCCTTCCTGCCGGAAAAAGCGATTTTTGTGTCAAAAATGCCTGCTTCACCCGTCATGGCCAGGACCACTTCGCCGGCGAATTTATAGACCATCTCCTTCCAGTCCTGGCTCCTGCCGTTGTATTCTTTACCGAGCAGGAGTTTGCCGGAAACGCAGTCAAAAAGCCGGAACTGGCTTTTCATATTTGCGCCGGAATTGGAATAACCGCCTTTCACGAGCGATTCCGCACCGATGGCCGTCCAGTCCATAAATCTTATTTTATCTGCCGTGATGCCGGAACTGCGCGGATCTTCCAGGAAAGCCTTTTTATCCAGGATATTGAAATAACCGGTTATCTGCAGCACCCGGTCCAATTCTCCGGAAAAACGGGTTGAGTAGTCCTCGCCCCTGACGGGCGCGCCCCCCAGATTGTGAAAATCCGCTACAGCAATGGGGAATTTATGGATCATGGGAGAATCGATGTCTATGTATACTTTTGCCGCAGCCGGGCCGGCGGAAAAGATCAGGCTGAGCGAGATAACTAAAACCAGATCCATCAAAGCAGTTTTTTTCATATTAACGGCCTTCCGAAGAATGAAATTTGATTCCGAATTCTGCGCTTGTATCCTGGATCCAGGCGGGCAGGGCCGGAAAGGGGCTGGCCTTCCTGACAGCTTTGACTGCCGACTGATCGAAATACCGGTTGCCGGAGGACTTTTCTATATCAAGCCTGCTCACCGTTCCGTCCCGCAGGATCTTGACGTCTATTATGGTTTCCAGGTTGTCGCTTTGCAGGATCCCGCGCGGCAGCGCCCATTGTGACTTGATCCTCGACCAGATCAGGGCATAATAGGCATTCATCTGTGATGAGCTTACCGCACCGGAAGCGCCCGGCGAGGGAGGCGCCTTGGCCTGCTGCTGCGGAGCAGGGTTCGAATTAACCCTGTTTCGCACGTCATCTATGGCACGCTGTATTTGAGACCTGTCCTCCTTGCGGACAACGGCCGTATCCTGCTTCTTCAAAGTTATGGGCTGCGCCTTCGGGGCCGAGTTTATCTCTCTGGATATCGCTGAAACGGGCTTCATGACAGAGGAGGGAGCGCTCACGAGATTGACATCATAAACCGGTCCGAAAGTGATCTTCTTGGAAGGCAGCGTGGCCGAAAACAGCATGGCCGAGATAAACACGGCATGGACGATGAAGGAAACGACCAGCATTTTATTGATGCCGGTATCAGCCCTGCCCGCATTGAGCCATGTCTTGCCGGAAGACATATATCAGGGCTCCCTGGGCGGTTCGGTTATCATGCCGAGTTTGTCCACCCCTGCTTTTCTGACCTCGGACATGACCTGCACGACAAATCCATACGGCACGTCTTTATCGGCGCGCATATAGACCTCCCGCTCAATCCTGCTTTTGAAGATATTTTCCAGCTTCACCCCGAGCTCGGCCAGGGTCGTCTTGTAGTTATTTATATAGATTTCTTTTTTTCCATTTACCGTCAGGACAAGCTTTTCCTCGCTAACGTCCAGGGTTTTTGATTTAACCTGGGGCAGGTTGATGTCTATTCCCATTTGCAGCATGGGCGCCGTCACCATGAAAATTATCAGGAGCACGAGGACGACGTCCACCAGGGGCGTCACGTTTATTTCGGAAACAAGCCTGTTGTCCCCGTTATTGAGCCTTCTTCTGCCGTTTTTCATCACAATCCCGCTTTGGACTGATACCTTTCGATTATGTTAAGAAATTCCGAAGCGAAGTTTTCCATCTCCAGGGTCATTTTTTTCAGCCGGTTCTGGTAATAGTTATAGAAGATAACCGCGGGAATCGCGGCCGCAAGGCCTGCCGCGGTGGCGATCAGGGCCTCGGAAATTCCCGGCGCCACGACTGCAAGGCTCGCCGAACCCCTTGCGCCGATTCCCCTGAAGGCATGCATGATGCCCCAGACCGTGCCGAACAGGCCGATAAAGGGCGAGGCGCTTCCCGTGGTCGCCAGGAAACCCAGGGTGCTTTCAATCCTGGTGCTCTCTGTGCCGACCGCCCTGTTGAGGGCCCTCTCGAGATTGTCGATGGCCCTGAATTCGGAAGGGATTGTGTCTGCCGGCGATGGTTCCGCCCCCCTGCCGGACCTGGCAGACTTGCCCAGTTCGGTGTAGCCGGCGCGAAATATTTCCGCGATCGTGGAATTCTTGAATTTCCTTGCCTCGGTGTATATCTCGGAAAGCCTGTTGCTCTTCATGTAAAGCTCGAGAAACGAATTGTTCTCGTCTTCCACAGTTTTTATTGTCCTGTATTTATTAAAGATAATAGCCCAGGAAAAAACCGAAAAAAGCAAAAGCAGCAGGAGGACGAACTGGACCATCGCCCCCGCGCTGAGGATCATCTTTATCAGGTCCCCCTGGAAATAACCTCCAAGATCGGATACTGCCACCGCATACGCCTCGCTCATTATAATCCTCTTAAATGTTTATTTAATATGCAAATTTGAGCTGTGTGAAAAATCAATTCAGGAGATAACCGGACAGGCTCAGGAAAAAGATTTTTTATATTTTTCATCCACCATTTTTCCAATGCATTCCATGATAACCTTGGTTGCGCCCTCAAATTGCTCTTTGAACCTGATCTGCGATTCAGGCGAGAAAGGTTTGAACTTTTCCTGGATCCTGAACGGCCCAAGTCTGTCTTTCACGGAGAGCGGTTCGCCGACCCTATAAATTATTTTCCCGGTTTTAGCAAATGGAAGAGTGCCCGTATAAACATTCTCCGAATTATTGCAGCCGACGGGCACGACCTTTTTCTCCGTAAAAAGGGCAAGCTGGGCAATTCCTGTTTTGCCCTCCGCCAGTTTTAAAGACCTTGTGCCTTCCGGGAAAATGATCAGGTTCAGGCTCTTTTCAAAAAGAGCTTTCGTGCTGTGATCGGTGACTTTTTCCATGATCTGCTCATGGTAACCCTTGACGAATTCCCGAAAATTCTCTTTGATCAGGACGCCTATCTCGTTCGCAAATTCCGCCCCGGACTTGACCTTTCCCTCGACATAGTCCTTTAACACCCTGTAGTCGCTGTCCAGCAACTTCTTCCGGAATTTCAGTTTATAGAATTCCTCGATCAGGTACCTCATGGAGGGCACAGGTATCAGGTTACACCAGTCAAGGGCATGGGAAAGAAGCGTATTTTTGTAATATTTGCCCTTGACCCACACCGTGGTGAAGAAGAACTTATCTTTCCACATCCTGTATTGAAAAGGCCAGTAATTATAGCGGTCGGTGTGGTTCATGGCGAAAATGACCGTTTCGTC
>JBDKTK010000348.1:0-7141 GCA_039680225.1 Syntrophaceae bacterium | reverse complement strand
GCATCGATTTCAAACACGCCCATGGGACCGTTCCAGACGATCGTCTTGGCGTTGGCGAGGGCCTCCGTGAAAACAGTTATAGTTGCCGGGCCGATATCAAGGGCCATCCATTCCGCATTGATCTCCTGGACGGGGACAATCTTCGTCTCGGCTTCGGCGCTCATCGCGGTCGCAACAACGCAGTCCACCGGAAGGTAGAGTTTCACATTGAGTTTTTTTGCCATATTCATTATCTCGATCGCCTTATCGATCAGGTTCTCTTCGATAAGGGACTTGCCGACATCGTACCCCTTGGCCTTCAGGAAAGTGAATGCCATCCCGCCGCCGATGATCAGCTTGTTCACCAGCTTGGTCATATTGGCGAGGGCTTCGAGCTTGCCGGAGACCTTCGACCCGCCAACGATGGCAACGAGGGGCCTGGCCGGCTTTTCCAGCGCTTTGCTGAAATAAGTGAGCTCTTTTTTCATCAGGAACCCGAGCCCGCATTCCTTGACGAATTTCGTGATACCGACATTTGAAGCATGACTGCGATGGGCGTTTCCGAAAGCGTCGTCTATGTAAACATCGGCATAGCCCGCCAGCTGCCTGGCGAACTCATCATTATTTTTTTCCTCCTCGGCATGGAAGCGCAGGTTCTGAAGGAGGATTACATCGCCCTCATTCATGGCCGATACTGCCGCCTTCACCTCGTCCCCGATACAGTTGTTCATCATCCTGACATCTTTTCCCAGGAGCCTGGAAAGCCGTTTTGCCACCGGGGCCAGGCTGTGCTTTTCTGAAGCTACTCCTTTGGGGCGCCCCAGGTGGGACATGATAATGACTTTTGCGTGCTCATCAAGCGCATGATTTATCGTCGGCAGGGTTTCCCTGATCCTGGTATCGTCGGTAATTTTACCGTCTTTATCTATGGGCACGTTGTAATCAAACCTGAAAAGGACCCTTTTCCCCTGCAGGTTCATCTCGTCTATGTATTTCATTATTTCTCCTCCGATACGGGATTGAGACTTTGAAACAAGTTAAAAAAGATTATCCCGCAGCATACGGGAAATCGGGACGGTTGCCTGATAAAATGAACAAAATTTATCATTAAATTTATATAGCAGGGGTAGGTACCCGTCAAGCGGAAATACCCGCATGCAGGCCGACATTTTTACGCTCAGAAGGGCCCCGGCGCTAAATTCCAATTGCATTAGAATATGACAAATGGTAGTCATACTCGATTCCGCAAAAATCCTAAATTTAAACAGCAAGGGAGAAGATATATGGGACTTACAGACGATAGAATAAAGGATTTCGAACAAAGAAAAGCCAAACTTATGACCCTTGGCGGCGAAAAGATGATCCAGAAGCAGCACGAACTGGGCAAACTCACCGCCCGGGAAAGACTGGATATTTTCTTCGATAAGGGAACTTTTCAGGAAATTCAGCTTTTTGTGAAACACCGCTCGAAATTGTTCGGACTGGACGGGAAAGAGATCAATGCCGACGGCGTTATCACCGGCTTCGGCGAAGTGAACGGACGGACTGTATTCGCGGCATCCCAGGACTTCACGAGCGCGGGCGGAAGCCTCGGCGAGATGCACGCAAAAAAAATCTGGAAGGCCATGGACATGGCGATCGACGCCAGGAAGCCCTTCGTCGCCCTCAATGACTCGGGCGGCGCCCGCATCCAGGAAGGCGTCCCGGCCCTCGACGGCTACGGCGGAATATTCTACCGCAACACGATCGGCTCCGGTTACATTCCACAGATCACAGCCATTATGGGCCCCACGGCAGGCGGCGCGGTTTACTCCCCTGCCCTCACCGACTGGGTGATCATGGTCAAGAACTCGAGCTACATGTACATTACCGGCCCGGATGTCATCAAGGCGGTCATCGGCGAGGAAGTCAGCCATGAAGAACTCGGCGGCGCGGTCGCCCACGGCACCAAGAGCGGCGTCTGCCATTTCGTGACCGAAAACGACACGGACTGCATCGAGAAGATCAAGACCCTTCTCTCATTCCTGCCGGACAGCTGCCACAGCCCGGTCCCGGTCGCCGCCACCAGCGACACCGCCGACAGGGAATGCCCCGACCTCGACAAGATCATCCCGGACCGCCCCACCCGCGGCTACGACATGGAAAAAGTGGTCGCTTCGATCGCCGACGACGGCTTCGTTTTCAAGCCGCACGACCTGTGGGCCAGGAACATGCTCGTAGCTTTCATAAGGATCATGGGCCAGCCGGTCGGCGTTATCGCCAATAATCCGAAATTCGATGCGGGCGTCCTCGACACCAAGGCCTCCGACAAGGCCTCCCGGTTCATCCGTTTCTGCGATGCCTTCAACATCCCGCTGCTGACCTTCGCGGACGTCCCCGGCTACATGCCCGGAACGAACCAGGAGTGGTCGGGCATCATCAGCCATGGCGCCAAGATCCTCCATGCCTATGCCGAAGCGACCGTGCCGAAGCTCACCGTCGTGACCCGCAAGGACTACGGCGGAGCCTACATCGGAATGTGCAGCAAGTACCTCGGCGCAGATTACGTGATGGCCTGGCCGTCCGCCGAGATCGCGGTCATGGGAGCCGAAGGCGCATGCAATATCGTGTACCGGAAGGAAATAACCACAGCGGAAGATCCGGTCAGCAGGAGGAAGGAACTGGTCTGCGCATATGAAGAGCAGTTCAACAACCCCTATTTCGCGGCCAGCATGGGGATCATCGAGGAAGTCATCGCCCCGCGCGACACCCGCAAGAGGGTCATCCAGCTCCTGAAGGCTTACAAAGACAAGGCGGAAGTCAGGCTTCCCAAGAAGCACAACAACATCCCCCTGTAATTTATGGTGGAGCTTAAATAAAAAAGGCGGGCCGATCGGCACGCCTTTTTTTTACTCTCCTTCTCACCTTGTGTGAGAGGCTTGGGGGTGAGGGGGGATACCTCTTCAAATCACCCAATCGATTTCAGCGCAGCATCTACCCTCTCCAGGAGCGACTCCCTGCCCAGGAGTGAAAAAATTTTTTCCAGCTCGGGACCCCTGGTCCGGCCGGTAACTGCCGCCCTCACAGGCATGAACAGGTCCTTCCCCTTGAGTCCCGTGCGGTCGCGGACAGATTTCGAAACCCGGGGATACATTCCCTCCCCGCCCCCGTCGGACACGAGGGATCCGCGCAGAGCAGTCAAAACGTCTTTTGCCTTTCCTGATTCCAATACCTGGAGGGCCTCAGCGGAAATTTCAAACCGGTCGTTAAAGAACAGTTCAATTGCTTTGCCCGCATCGGACAGCTCTCTGATTTCGCCCTGCACCGAACCGATAACAGCAATCAGCCATTCGCGATTCACTGAATCGAGATTGTATCCGTCAGCTTCCAGAAACGGTTTCGCCATATCAAGGAGGGCCTCAGGCGAATAGCGTCTCACGTAATGCTCATTCACCCATTCGAGCTTGTCCTCATCGAAAATTGCGCCGCTCTTCCCGGCCCTGTCGAGGGAAAACTCCCCGATCATTTCATCAGCGGACAATATCTCCTTCGCCTCGCCGAAAGAGCTCCCGAGCAGGGCAAGATAGTTGACCATGGCCTGGGGGAGGATCCCCTTTTGCCTGAAGTCCTTAACCGAAACGGATCCATGCCGCTTGCTGAGCTTGGAGCGGTCCTTTGCAAGGATCAGGGAGTGGTGGGCAAACCTCGGCGGCTCAAACCCGAGCGCCCGGTATATCATCAACTGGACGGCGGTATTGGACAGGTGGTCCTCGCCCCTGATCACATGGGATATCTCCATCAGGTGATCATCGATGACAACAGCGAAATTATAGGCGGGAATGCCGCTGGAGCGGACGATGATGAAGTCCCCGACAGCTTCGCAGTTGAACCTCATCGGGCCCCGGATCACGTCGTTGAATTCAATTATGCCCTCGCCCACCCTGAACCTGTATGAGGGCTTGAGCCCCGAACGCTCCAGTTCCAGGCACCGCTCTTCCGTCAACTCCCTGCATTTGCCCATGTAGCGGGGCATCAGTCCCCGCGACAGGAGGGACTGCCGTTCCAGGGAAAGCTCTTCCTCCGTGCAGTAACACTTGTAAACCCGTCCGCCGGCTATCAGCTCCTGCAGACAGGAATTGTAAATATCGAGCCTGGCAAACTGGTTGTAAGGCCCGAACTTACCGTCTTTCTCCGGGCCTTCATCCCAATCTATGCCGAGCCATTTCAGATCGTTGATGATTCCTTTTTCAAATTCGGGGAACGTCCGTTCACGGTCAGTGTCCTCTATCCTGAGGACAAAAACTCCTTTTGCATGGCGGGCGAAGAGCCAGTTGAACAGGGCGGTCCTGGCGTTGCCGACATGAAGGTCGCCCGTGGGCGAGGGCGCGAATCTGACTCTTGGCACGGTGCTCATGGCGCGAGGTTCTCTTTTTCGGTTATGGTGACCACGCAATAAGCGGCGATACCTTCGCCCCTGCCGGTGAATCCCATTTTCTCGTTTGTTTTCGCTTTGACGCTGACCCTCCCCTGTTCAAGGCCGAAGAGCTTTTCGATATTGCGGACCATGAAGGGTATGTTCTGCTTGAGTTTCGGCAGTTCCAGGACGAGGGTGGAATCTATGTTGTTGACGACAAAACCCCTGGAGGACATCAGGTCCCTGATGCGGTCCAGGATGTCCATGCTCGATGCGTCCTTCCAGAGCGGGTCCGAATCGGGGAAATGCGTCCCCAGGTCGCCCGCCGCCATGGCGCCGAGGATGGCGTCGCCGATGCTGTGGAGCAGCACATCGGCGTCGGAATGTCCCAGCAGGCCCTTTTCATACGGGATGACAACCCCGCCCAGGACGAGACTTCTGCCCTCGACGAGGCAGTGGCTGTCGTAGCCGAATCCGACTCTCATCTATATCCTTCCCTTTTCATCAAGAATTCAGCAAAATAAAAGTCGTCCGCAGTGGTTATCTTTATATTCTCGTATGAGCCGGGGACCATTTTCACTGTCACTCCGATCCTTTCAACAAGAGAGGCATCGTCCGTGGCATAAATGCCGTCGTCATAAGCCCGCCTATAAGCCTCCATGATAACTGCACGACGGAATGCCTGGGGCGTCTGCGTGAGCCAGAGTCCCGTCCTGTCCACCGTGCCGGTAACGGAGTTCCCGCCGTCCACCTTTTTAACGGTATCCTTGACAGGCACTCCCAGGGTCGCCGCGGAGGATCGGGCGGCCTCTTCGATTACCTTCCTGATCATTTCTGCGGAAACAAATGGCCTTACCGCATCGTGGACAGCCACTATATCCGCATCCGCCGGGACCGCCTCAAGACCGGCACGCACCGAGTCCTGCCGCTCCCTGCCGCCTGCCAGGACTGCTATTACACCCCTGATACCGTACCTGGCAACGATCTCTTCATTAACGAAATCAATATCGGCGGCGGGCACCGGAATTATGATGCCATAACCGGCGCCATGTGTGGGGTCAAATTTCCGCAATGTATGGACAATCAGGGGGGTCCCTGCAATGTCAATGTACTGCTTTGGGGATTGCGACCCCAAGCGCCTGCCCTGCCCTCCGGCCGGTATGACTGCGACTGCCTTCAAATTTTCATCCAATTCGTATTTTTTGCCGAGAAGAGCTTATAGCCGCATATAAGGCTGTATTTCAACAGCTTTTAAATATCCCCCTTCAAAATCTCTTTCTCCTCCGGCGGGAGAGGGCCGGGGTGAGGGGGAAGACAAAAAAATGCCCGGGAATCTTCCGAATCCCGGGCATGATGTGTTTAATGTGATCCCACGTTCGAGCTCTTTTCGTGCAACACTTCCTTGAGTTCCGAAAAGATCATCCGCCCTGCCGTGGTCTGAAGAACGCTTGTGACGGTTACCTCGACCGTTTCCCCCTGGTGCTTGACCGCGTTGTCGACAATTACCATTGTGCCGTCATCAAGATAAGCAACGCCCTGCCCCGGCTCCTTGCCTTCCTTTATGACTTTCACAACCATCGTCTCGCCCGGGAGGACCACCGGCTTGAGCGCATTGGCGAGATCGTTGACATTGAGGATCTTGATCCCCTGGAGTTCCGCGACCTTGTTGAGATTGAAATCGTTGGTGAGTATCTTGCCGCCGGCCTTTTTTGCCAGCGCCACAAGCTTTCCGTCCACGCCTTTGATCTTCGGGAAATCCTGGTCGACTATCTCGATATTTATCCCTCCCGCCTTCTGCATGCGGTTGAGTATATCGAGACCCCTTCTGCCCCGGGAGCGCTTCATGGAATCGGACGAGTCAGCTATATGCTGAAGCTCTTCGAGGACAAAGCGGGGGACAACGAGATTGCCTTCGATAAAACCGGTCTCGCAGATATCGGCTATCCTTCCGTCGATAATGACGCTCGTATCGAGAATCCGGTAATCGCCGGATTTGACGGGTTTGGATGAACTGCCGAAGAAGGGAAGAGAGAATTCTTCGCTCTTTTTTGAGCCTATGACAAGCCCGAGATAACCGAGGATTGATGCCAGCAGAATGTAGATGAAAGGACCTATCTCCTGCTTTTCCCAGAGGCTTGCATAATTTAAACCATAGGCCAGTAGAAGGGCGATTACAAGACCGGTGACTGTCCCCAGGACTCCACCGAATATAATGCGGAGGGAGACTTTCCGGATGCCTTGTTCCACCTGAATGACAAAAATAGCTACTAAAAAGCCGAATAATAAACCTATTAATGAAATCGGAAAGCCATAATATTTATAGGCAATAAAGTAGCCACTCAGGGAACAGGCAAAAATTAATAAAAACCTGATTACAAACTGAAACATACTGCCTCCTTTCTATAGATTTTTCCCTACAGCTCAAA
Organism: Syntrophaceae bacterium; assembly: GCA_039680225.1. GTDB lineage: Bacteria > Desulfobacterota > Syntrophia > Syntrophales > UBA4778 > JBDKTK01. The sequence continues at coordinate 343 of JBDKTK010000348.1, read as the reverse complement.
ACTCATATTCAGTTGTCAAAGAGCGAGTGTTGCGGGTCAGTGGACCGGGAACAGAGCGTTTATATCTTCCTCTATCTTTGCCTCTTCGGACTTGGTTGCAATCGAAATCTCCTTTATGAGCAACCCCTTGGCCGTATCCATCATTTTTCTCTCGCCGAAGGACAGGTCCTTGTCGTTTTTGAGAATGAAAAGGTCCCGCAGAACGCGTGCAACTTCGTACACAGACCCTGTTTTGATTTTCTCCAGGTAATCGCGATATCTCTTATTCCAGGTCTGCTTGTCTATAGTTATATCTTTATTTTTCAATATTTCGTAAATTTTCGGGATTTCCTTGGCCGAAATA
>JBDKTK010000347.1:0-1778 GCA_039680225.1 Syntrophaceae bacterium | reverse complement strand
CGCGGTGTCGATGAATGTAACGCCGAATTCAACGGCCATGCGCACGAGAACGGCCCCTTCGCGGGGTGACATTTTGAGCTGGAGTGGCCCCATGGGCAGTGCCCCCAGGCACAGGCGGGTGACATTCCTCCCAAGCTTCGGGATGTAACGGGATTCGAGCATAAAGCGATACGCCCTCTCTTGCGTGTAAGAAATACGGCAGCCCCTCAGTCCGGATATCAGGCGGCGGCCCTCCGCCAAGCCTGGCAGTATGCCGTCATAAGCCAAAAAATACCAGTAAAGATGTTGGCCGTTACAGAGATTTTTTCAGCCGCCTCTAGCGGCTGAAACGCCGCAAAAAGGGCAAAGAACGACCCGCTCCTGCGGCGAGGTGGAAGGGCAGGATTGGGGCAGCTCCGTCTGCGCTTGAGGTAAAGACGAGCGGAAAAGCCGGGCATCGGATATCATTCGTGAGTCATTGAAAACACTGAAAATCGACCGGTGCCCCTGTCTTTGCCGCAGCACGGCTTCGGTCCTCCCACTTGGAAGAGCCCGGAAATCCGGTCGATTTCTGATGGCGTGGAGGCTTAATCCCGCTCTGCCGCAACGGGTATTCTGCCTTCAAAGACATTACGGAGGAAAACCCGCCGGGGCTCGCACGAGTCCCCGGCAGATCGATCGTGGGTCTGTTGTTCCAATTTGCTGCGTCTCCCCATTCGAATGGGATGAAGCTTCATTGTTCGAGGAAGAACCGGTATTCTCTCCTGCAGGTCGTACATATCAGAACGCAGTGGTCGCCGGAATCGAGGGCAAGAACGGCCCTTCTCCCGCAGACGTCGCATCTCCTTCCGACGGGGAACCCCTTTTGCGTCTTCTCGAGCTGGTTCATACGCAAAAATTGTCCTCTGGAGTCTTTTATGTAGGGAAATCAAAGGGGCCCGCCAGGGGGCCCCTGCATTGCTTGTTATTTCAAACAAATATAATAATCATGCCCGCTTGAGTTGTCTGCACAGGGAACTCAAGAAAATCGAGAAAAAATGAAGGATTCTCCCCGCGAATCAACCGCAAACTACCCGGTACCACTCCGGCAACATGCGTGAAACGGCTTCCCCACGCGCCAGGGCACAGTGACTGTGTTTCACCACACCACGGGAGCCGGCGAATCGATGGAGAGGGTTTTGATCGGAATAGCCTTCCCCTTGTAGGTGAACGTTCCGGTCGGGTTGGCTTTCGTGATGGTGGCGTTGCCTGCGCCGTCGACATAGATGGTGAAATCCTGCCAGTCCACCCATGAGCTGCCACCAAGTCTGAGTACAGTGCGCGCCTTGAGGGTCAGTCCCTCCACGTTGTCCTCGGCAACGTTCACCTTCTTGGTGCTCCACAACACGGGTCCGTCGCCGTCGCTTCCGGAGGCGATCATGGAATTTGCCTGGGCATCGTAGCGGACCACCACCCACATATCCCTGGCATAGATGGCGAGGTTCATATTCCGGAACGGAGACGGAACCACGGTCGCATCCAGCTTCTTCACCCTGGTGCTGTTGAGTTCCGGGTACTTCTCCGCCGCAACGGCCGCGCAGGTCCAAAGCAGGGAGAAAATCACGAGGACTCCCGGAATGTTCCGGCAGCGGCTTCTTTTTTTTGCATGCATGGGTGCCTCCTTTTTCGGCTCTGCCGTTCCCCTGACAGGAGGGCGGCAGGTCAAGGGGTGGGGTGTCCCCTTTCCGCTCACCTCTTCGGCTCTCCTTCGGGATTCGACCGAGCCGGAATTTCGCAGTCGGCGGGAAGGACCCGCTCCG
>JBDKTK010000346.1:0-1955 GCA_039680225.1 Syntrophaceae bacterium | reverse complement strand
TACCAGGAAATGCAGCGCTGGGCCGAGCGTCCGACTTTCATCAGACGCCGCGGCTTTCCCGATAAATGGTATTACGACGGCGAGAATAAAAAATGGATCCAGCCCGTTCCGCTGAAAAAGTAAATTCTTAATTTTCAAGAATGATATGACGCACTATGCTAGTCGGGTTCCTTCTTGTTTCGAAATTGTTTTCTTTGTTCCGCTTGATCCATCTTTTCAGATAATATCCCGAAACGCGCAGGATCAATGGAGATGAACAATCCCCGGGCTTCTGAGTAAATTGTTCCATCAGTATTCATGACCCGCCCTTTTGCCACCACCTTTCGGCCTTTAGATCTGTGCACCCACATTTTCACGATGGCCGTTGTTTTCAGGGGGAGCAACAGCTTGTAATCTATTTCTATCCTTGCGGAAACGGCCCGGAATCCCTTCGACCAGACCGCCAGTCCCATGGCTTCGTCAAGCACGGCGGCAATGCTTCCTCCGTGAGCATAACCGGGTGGACCTTCCGCGTCGGGGCCGAACCATACTTTGGCCATGAAAGCCCCATCGATTTTGTTGTTAAAATACGTTATTTTGAGACGGTTGGAATTATGGCGGCCATGTAGAAAGTTTGTTCCCTGTCCGTAGGATTCCGGAAATCTGACTTCAACCCAGCAGGGTTTTGCTGAACCATGGGGTTTTTCATGTTTATGTTTTATTCTGCTTGCCACCTTGGGCATCTGTCAATCCTCGTTGTTTCCTCTGGAACTCAAGCCTTGAACTTGAAAAGTCAAGAAAATTTCCCGCTCACTTGTATCCTCCGCCAAGGGCCTTATAGAGAGCGACCGCATTGCTGAACCGGGCGAAGTGCAGGGCAATCAATCCTTTCTGTGCATCATAGAGCGATCGTTGCGCGTCGAGTACAGCCAGGTAGCTGTCAATCCCCTTGTCATAACGGGAGAGGGAGAGCCGGTAAGCGACGGATAAAGCATCGACCAGGGACTGCTGTGCGCTGATCTGCCGGTCCACCGTGCCCTTCACGGCAAGGGCATCGGCCACTTCCCGAAAGGCGGCTTGAATGGATTGCTCATACTGGGCCACGGCGATTTCCCTGTCTATTTTGGTTACTCTGTATGCAAACCATGTGCGGGCGTCAAAGATCGGAATAATAATCTGAGGCGCGAAGCTCCAGGCAAATGAACCGGGTTTGAAAAGCCCTGAAAGTTCCTCGCTCGCGGTCCCGGCGGCGCCGGTCAGGATGACGCGGGGGAAGAAATTCGCACGGGCGGCGCCGATATTGGCGTAGGCTGCCTTAAGCTGATATTCCGCGGCCAGGATATCCGGCCGGTTTAAAAGCCGTTCCGAAGACAGGCCGGCAGATATTTCGCGGGGGGAGCTGACGCTGGATAAATCCGCAGGCATTAGATTCTGCGGGACGGGAGATGCAACCAGGAGATTCAGGGCGTTTTCAGCCTGCGCCATAAGCTGGGTGTAGTAGGCGACATCACCCCGCGCCACATCAACCTGGCTTTGCGCCCGGCGCAGATCCAGCTCGGAAATCATACCGACATCATATCGTTTTTGGATCAGTTTATAGCCGGCTTCCTGAGACTCAAGCGTCTTGGATACCAGATGCAGAGCTTCCCGGTTGGCTGCCACGGCAAAATACGCCTGCGTTACAGAGGATATCAGCATGATTTGTGTGCTCAGACGGGCCTGGTCTGTGGCCATGAACTCCTCCAGGGCTTTATCCTTCAGGCTGCGGATGCGTCCGAAGAAATCTACTTCCCAGGAAGTGATGCCGATACTGGCATCATATCGTTCGGATGTAGAGGCGCTGCCGCTTGGTGAAAGATCAGCGGGAACACCTGCTTTAGACAGGCTTCCGAGCGCGTTGATCGTAGGTAAAAGGGATGCTACCCCGATACCGTACATCGCCTTCATTTTTTCCACATTCAAAGCGGCAACCCGCA
>JBDKTK010000345.1:0-10633 GCA_039680225.1 Syntrophaceae bacterium | reverse complement strand
CTGGCCGGCCCTGGCTGTGACGGCGGTCGCGTTCCTGGTTTACACGGCCTCTGCGACGAAGCTCTACGACAATTTCCTGAAAACGCCTGCGCTTCTCATTGTCCCGTTCATAGCAGTGGCGGCGCTTTTCGGGACACGGATACTCCTGGCCAGGGGCAATGCCCCCGGCGCGTTTGCCGCCTCCTGCGCCACGATCGTTTTTGTGACCTTTACCGGGGTTATCGGGCTCTTCCCCAGCCTGATACCGTCGAGTCTTGACCCGGCCTACAGCATGACTATTTATAATACCTCTTCCAGCCGGCTCACGCTCAGCATCATGACTGTGGTCGCGCTGATTTTCGTCCCCATAGTCATAGCCTATAAAATATGGGTTTACCGGACATTCAGCGCCCGCGTGGAGGTGGAGGGTACCGAAGGAGGATATTGATTGTCCGAAGTCTGGAACAGCTTTGATTTGCTGATATTGGAACACCCTGTTAACAATCCGGAGGATGGTATGGACCCAAAAGAGAAAAAGGTAATCGATGCTTTGAAGAAGGAAGGCAAGCCCATGAGGCCCGGGGATATTGCCAAAAAAGCGGCAATGGACAAAGACGAAGTCGCCAAAATCATCGACAGGCTTAAAAAGGAAGGAAAGGTTTCATCGCCGAAGCGCTGTTTCTACGCGCCGGTTTGAGAAGATAATCGACAATCCGGGCGGGACCGGAAAAATTCACTCCGCCGTCTTTACCCTGTCCCGCCCCTCTTCCTTCGCCTTCTTTACAGCGGTTTTCGCCGACTCGAGCAGGTCTGCGGCCTCTTCTCCATGGTCGGGGAAAGCAACCACCCCGAGAGAGAGCGTAACGCGCCGCATCTGCATGTGCTCGCTTTTCATTGCATGGTCTTTCAGTATTCCCCTGATGTTCTCCGCCCTCCTGTGGGCGGCCTCAACCGAAGATCCCGGCAGGATGACGACAAATTCATCGGCGCCCCACCGGCAGGCGATGTCCTTTCCCTGGAAATGCTCGCCGAGAAAGGCGCCCAGGTCTTTTATTATCTGTTCCCCCGTTCCCAGGCCGTAAGTCTGGTTTATATACCCGAGGTGGTCGATATCCATGAAAATTACCCCTACCGGGATTTTCTCCCGCTGGGCCTTCTTGATCTCGCGGGTGAGCACCTCTTCAATGAAACGCCTGTTTACGAGCCCCGTCAGGGGGTCTTTCGCGGACAGGTTGCTCATCTGCTCCCGGAACTGAAGATTTTTCAGGCTCAGGCCGAGCTGGCGGGCTGTAAGCACTGCCAACTGTTTGTCGGCATCCAGTTTTCGGGATGCTGCGCCGGGGCCCTCGCCCGAAGAAAGCGGAAAGCGGATGTGCATGATGCCGATAAATTCGCCGTAGAGACGCATGGGTACGCAGACGGACGCGCGGTCGTCTTTCTCCTTTTCGAAATGCGGGCAGGGGAGGCCTTTCGCGGCACCTGCCACCAGGTGAGGACGGTTCCTGCGGACCGCCAGACAATCGTCAGGAGAAAATACGGCCTCGCCCGGGACTTTGCCCCATGCAGCTTTAGTTTCAAGGAAATTCCTGGCGGAGTTGTATTCATAAAAAGCCCCGGCCGGAAACAACTGCGGCATTTCCCGGCTTATCACATTGTAAGCTTCCTCCAGGGTGAAAGACGCGGTCAGGAGGTCCCCCATCTTAATCAGCTTTTTTATATTCAGCTTCGATACCGCCATGAAAACACCCCCTAATTTTGTGCTTGAATGCCTCGGGCGCCGTGATGCCCAATTCCCTGAGCCGAGCATCAAAGAGTTTCATGTTCTCCACCCGGGCCGCCACATTCCGGAAAATTTCCATGTAAGCGCATCCCGTCCCTTCGATTTCACCGCGAAATGCACGGACGGAATTCAAACGTTCTTCAACGGATAAAGCATCACCAGCTGCGAGAGTCCGCCCGAAAGCCCTGTAAGCCGCGAATCGCAGCGCGGCATAACACTCATAATCTTGTTCCTGCAGCGCCCGGTCAACCTCGTCAAGGTCGATGCAGTCGAGTATTCGGACTTGCGGGCATTTTTCCAAAACTTGCCTGATCATCAAGTCGCCGGGAATAGAGCCGCCGTTTTTCGCTGCTTCTGCGTGCCGGACGTAAAGCACAACGTCAAGGGTCGTATGTTCGCGAGAGGACTGCGGTCCTTCACCTCCGAGGAAGTCCAGCGATATTGAGGCCCCATATTGTTTCGCAATTTCAAGGGCGGCGTGGCCGACCTTTTCCGACACCTCAAGTATTCTCTGCTTTGCCTCTGCGCCCGGGAAAAACCACTTCATGTTCCGAAGCATTTCATTGCGGACCGAGGAACCCGCGGCATCTTCCCTGTCGTGATTTTTCCCTCTCAGCAGGGCCCCAAAACGATCCGGGTCCGTAATTTTTTCCACCCAGCGATCATCGCGGGACAGGTATCTCACAACATCATGCGCAACGCCGCGGACCAGTTTGCTTAAAATTACAGTCGAAACCTGCCTGTCCTGGAAATCGATGCTGTAGAAAAAACCGCCCTCAGCCACGGTGCCGTTGGGCCTGTGGACCTCACCGAAGTTCGAGGGATTCAGGTAAATGGTCCCATCGATCTCTTTGAACCCCCATTGATCATGGATATGCCCGGTGAGGCACAGGGGCACCGTGTTGTCTTCGCAGTAGTTCCTCAATTCCGTCGAGCCGATTTCCCCCATGGGTGCAACGTGGTCGTGGACCCCGTGGGCGGGTTTGTGCGTCACGACGATGTCCGGGCGGGTCTCGGCAAAGAAACGGCTCATCTCGCTCATGCCCCTGTCCGCCCTGTACGGCACACAGTATTTCTGGGGGATCCCGGGGGTGGCCACATCGGCCCCGCCATAGCCGGCAATCCGCAATTCCGCCGCATGGCGCCAATGCCGGTGGAGGTCCCTGCCGTGGAGGGACGTGTACTGCAGGTCCATGTCATAATTGCCGGGAAGGCAGAAGACCTGGGAGTTGCCTTTCAGGGAGAGAATGCTTTCCAGGACCTTGTATTTCTGCTGAAGGACGCGCCGGGCCCGGATAGTCGAATCCCGGTATTCCGCCGCATCCCGGCGAATATCCGCGGGAAGCTCCTTTCGCCCCAGCAGCTCTTCCACGAACTCGTCAATGCCGGTGTCGCCCGAATTGAACCGGTACTGGAGAAGGGCAAGCCGGGACTGCAAGGCCCTGTACCTGGCCGACATCTCCTGGGTATAGAAAGGCCGGTCGATGAGATCGCCCCCGATTATATAAACCTGGGCGTCTGTCCCGGACAGCAATTCCCTTACCCGCGCGAAGGCGCCGTGGATGTCTGCTAAATAGATGATCCTCATGGCAGTTTCCGGCTGTCATTATAGCACAGCACAGTGAAAGAGAGAAATCTGCGAAAAGGCCCTGAATTACGGATTAATTATTGCCCTGCTATCGTCTTCCTGATGAGGCCGTGGATGTAGGCCAGCTCGGGCTCGGGGAGCCCCCGGCCGAAGGTCACGATCGCCCTGTCGCTCACGGCCGTTATGCCGGGGCCCGGGGCGAGCTTCATTAAGCTGAGAAGTATTTTCGGGACGGGCTTTCCGTCCGGCATCCTCGGCGTCCCGGTATCGCCCAGGGGCTGCTTCCTGCTCATGCCCGTATAGTCCAAATCCTGCAGCATCGCTTTCCTGGTCGGCAGTATCAGGTCCTCGAGTTCGTCTGCCGGGATCTCTTTGACGATTGATTTATGCCCATCCCTCTCCTCCACGCTGAAAAATGCCGGGGTAAACGTGACAATTGTCAACCGGGTCTTCCTCAGAAGAAAGCGCTTGAGCGCGCCGAGGAGCGGGCCAACCGCTAACAGGGTGAAAAATGCTCCGAACATGTACCGGATTGAATCCGGCGCGGACAGTGAAAAAACGGGCCGGATAAAGAACCAGCCCATAACCAACCCGAAAACAACTGAAAATATTAAATAAGGAACGGATTTTCTGAACCCGTCCGGTTCCGGAATGCTGATGATATATCCGTTACCCGCAGCGGCAATCCTGGTTTTCATGTCCGGCGGTTCGGGCGGGAGGCTCCGGACGTCCTCGCCGGTCCGCCTGATCCTTTCCCGCAGCGGTTCGTTGAGACTGCCCGGCTCGCGGACCACCTTTTTGCCCGTGGTCACGTCTTCCAGCGGAAGATTGAGGAATTCGGCAAGTTCCTCTGCACCCCGCCTGCCCTCGGCGTAATCAGTGGGCGAGTCGACTGTAAGGCGCCCGGCATATGTTTCCCCGACGAGTGAAACAGGCCAGGTCGCAGCGGTGTCGCTGTCACCCTCGTGTTTGTCAAACCTTACCCTGCTGAAAAGGTCGAGGGATTCGCTTTTGCGCTTCATCGGGACGATGAGGCCCCACCAGCGGTAAATGCGCCGCGCGCCCAGGTCGATGGTGAGCCCGTTGCGCCCGAAAACCAGGACTGCGCCGACCGCCGCAAAAGGCAATCCGAACAGGACAAAGACGAACCAGGGCAGGGAAGCGCTGTCCGTATTAACCGGGATTATCCCGAGGGGGACCTGCATTATGAAAAGGCCCCCGAGCAGGAAAGGCATGCCGAATATCGACAGGAAGCCTCCCCCGCCCCGGCGTTCCAGCATGTCCGGGCCGATTTTCCGGAAGAATGACCCTGGCTCGTTCACATGAGGTCTTTGGTTTTTCACAGACAGGCCAAGGGAGCTTCTGCTCTTTATGTGTTTGATTTTAATCCCCCTCTCCCCAGCCCTCTTCCGCCAGGGGCGAGGAAGATTCCGGATGGGGATTTGCCTGGGCCTCACCCGGGGCCGCCGCGGGAGAGGCGGATAAATGAATTAAATCTGCTGCAATCTATCCTGCGACCGCTTTCCTGAGCAGGCCATAAATATGCAGGAGTTCCGGCTCGGGCAGCCCCCGGCCGAATGTGACTTTAATCTTGTCGCTCACGGCTGTTATGCCGGGGGTCGGGATGATCAACTTGAGGATACGCAGCCTGCCTTCAGTTTTTTCAACGGGCAGGATGAGGTCCTCCAGCTTGTCTGCGGGGATCTCCCTCACCTTTGATTTGCGTCCTTCCGTTTCCTCGACCCGAAAAAATGCGGGGGAGACAGTGACAATTGTCACTCTCGTCTTCCGCAGCAGAAAGTGCTTCAGCGCGCCGAGGAGCGGCCCGACCATCAACAGGGTGAAGAAACCTCCCAACAGGACCCGGACGGAGTCCGGGGAGGGGGCGGACAGGATAGGCCAGACAAAGTACCAGCCCACAATGAGGCCGAAAACAACGGCATATATTACATAAGCAGCGGAATTTCTGAACCCGCCCGGCTCCGGTATGCTCATTATGTAACCGTTTCCCGTAGCGGCGATACTGGTTATCATGATTGGCGGTTCGGGGGGAATATCCGGCGGGTCCCCTCCTTCGCTCCTGAGCCTCTCCCTGAGGCTGGGTTTCTCTGAGAATGATTTTGGTTCGCTCATTGTCTGTATTAACACCTTGAATAAAGCAGTTTTAAAACAGCTTCTGCCTGGCCCGTTAAATAACATATTTTGCCGGGTTTTGTGTATCCCGATGAATGTTGACCTTGACCTTTAAACCAGGTTGACATTTAATCGGGATGTGGTTATAAACCCGGCAAACTTTAAGGAAGTCAAAGCCATGAATCCCCGCGATGAGCTGCTGATCGAGCTGAAGAATGCGACAGGATGGAAATCCGGAGAGCAATTGAGCCGGCAGATGTCCATGACCCGGTCAGCCGTCTGGAAGCACATAGTCAAGCTCAGGGAAGAAGGCTACAACATAGAGTCCTCTCCCAAAAAGGGATACCGCCTGGCCGATGACGACGTGATCATCCCTTCCGAGTTCCGCAATACGCTCCGGGGCGACCTGTTCATCCCTTCGGAAATCCGCTTTTTGCGCCAGACAGTCTCGACGAATGTCGAGGCCCGGCGGCTTGCGGAGGACGGTGCGCCCGAGGGCACGCTGGTAGTTGCGGAATCCCAGGATTCGGGGAAAGGCCGCCGGGGGAGGCACTGGTTTTCTCCCGCAGGGCTCGGCCTGTATTTCTCGTTTGTGCTGAGGCCGGGGATGGCCCCGGCCGAGGCGGCCAGGATCACACTTCTCTTGTCGGTCTCGACAGCGGAGGTTATCGCAGACAAGGCAGGATTGCCCGTGCAGATAAAATGGCCGAACGACATCCTCATAAACAGGAAAAAGGCCGCCGGGATACTGGCTGAGATCAGCACGGAACTGGATTCAATCAATTATATGGTCCTCGGACTGGGGCTGAACGTCAATATCCCCCGGGGGAGCGCGGCCGGAGGCTTTCCCGCGGAACTGCGAAAATCCGCCACTTCGCTGCTGATCGAGACGGGCAGGAATTTTTCCCGGGCCGCCCTGCTGAAATGCATCCTCATGGATTTCGAACACCGGTACAATGCCGCCCGGCAGGATGGATTCCAATCGGCGCTGCGGCGGTGGCGGGAACTGGCGGGGATAATCGGGAAGGAAATAAAAATCGAAACGGCGGGCGGGACAATCGCCGGGACTGTCGTGGAGCTGGACACGGACGGGGCGCTCGTCCTGCGGGACGCTGCGGGCGCGCTGAGGAGATTCCTTTCGGGGGACATTGTCCAGGAGATGCGGTGAGGAAAAAGAATTTTTACCTCCCCCTTATCCCCCTCCAGAGGGGGACAAAATAAAATATCCCCCTGGCGGGGGCAGGGGGTGGTCAGCGAGTTGATAATTTTGGCTGAATTGGAATTGAACAATAAAACTGAAAAACCCCTGCTCGGGATTGTCTACGCCTCGATGTTCGGCGCGGTGACCGCCATCGGCGCATTCATAGCAATCCCCCTGCCCTTCTCGCCCGTCCCGATAACGCTGCAGACGCTGTTCCTGTTCCTGGCGGCGGCGCTGCTCGGCGGGCGGCTGGGAGCGATGAGCCAGGTCGTTTATATCGCGCTCGGTATCATCGGGCTGCCGGTCTTTGCGGGCGGCAAGGCCGGGTTCGGGGTGCTGCTGGGGCCCTCCGGGGGATACCTCTACGGTTTCGTGATCGGGGCATTCGTTTCGGGCATGCTCATATCATTGAAGGAAAAGCCGGGCGTTGCCTGGATCATGCTGTCGCTGTGCGCGGCGGTTGTCGCAATTTATGGATGCGGGGTCCTTCAGCTCGCGGCAGTCGCTTCGCTTTCGCTGCAAAAGTCCCTGTTGGTCGGGGCGCTGCCTTTCCTTCCCGGAGATGCCGTGAAAATAACGGCTGCGGCCCTGATCGCGGTCAAGGTCAGGGACAAGATCAAGTTGACTGGAATAAAATAATGATTGCCGTAAGAGACCTGCGTTTCGGTTACGATAATAAAGAGAAGCCCACCCTGAACGGGATAAACCTGGATATCGCCGACGGCGAATACCTCGCGATTATCGGCCCCAACGGCTGCGGGAAAACGACCCTGATAAAGCTGCTCAATGCTCTGCTTGTCCCTTCCGCGGGTTCCGTGGAAGTTGACGGGCTCGACAGCCGCGAGCGGCGCTCCGCGGCGGAAATAAGGCGCCGGGTGGGAATGGTCTTCCAGAACCCGGACAACCAGATCGTCGGCATGACCGTGGAGGAGGACATCGCCTTCGGGCCCGGCAACCTCGGCCTCAAGCCGGACGTCATCAGGGACAGGGTCGAATCGTCATTGCGCACGGTGGGCCTTTGGGAGAAGAGGGACCGCGCCCCTTACACGCTTTCGGGCGGCGAAAAACGGCTGGTCGCCGTGGCCGGCGTCCTCGCGATGGAACCGCGCTATATTGCCCTCGACGAGCCCACATCCTATCTCGACCCGACGGGTCGCCGCGCCGTCCTGGAATTGATCAGGAAACTTCATTCCGGGGGGATCGGCATAATCCAGGTCTCGCATGACATGGACGAGATAGTCGGCGCCCAGCGCATAATAGCGTTGTCCGGCGGGGAAATCGCGCTCGCGGGGAGGCCGGAAGAAATCCTCACCCGGACCGGCGCTCTCAGGGAAATGGGGCTGGACGTGCCCTGGGCGGCGGAACTCGTTTCGCGGCTGCGGAGCCTGGGGATGAATATCCCCGCCAAGGCGCTGACCATTGAAGAGGCCTGCGAGGAGATCCTCAATGCGGGCGCGGCGCGTTCCCGCAAAGCGGCGGAGAGCTGAAACAAATGTTCAACCTCGGCTTTTACATACCGGGGGAATCCCCGATCCACAGGCTTGACCCCCGGGTCAAGATAATATCGGTGCTCGTGCTGAGCATCGTGATCTTCCGGTCCGGCCCGCTTTCAGTCCTGCCGGTAAGCCTTGTCCTCGGCGGGCTTGTCTGCCTGGCCCGAATCAGCCCCGCCCAGGTGCTGCGGTCCCTGCGGCCGGTCGCGATTTTTTTCCTGTGCATCTTCCTCCTGCACGTCCTGTTTACGCCGGGTCGTCCCCTGTTCCAGGTGCCCGGTTTCTCCATCAGCCATGAAGGGCTCGCGACCGGGTCGCTGCTGACCTGGAAATTCGTCTGCCTCATCGTTTCAGCCATGGTCCTGACCGCGGCAACCCTGCCTTCGGATCTGGTCTCCGGTATCGAGAGGCTGCTGCGGCCCTTGAAATTCCTGGGAGTGAATTCCCATGACGCGGCGATGATGATTTCGCTGGCATTGCGGTTTGTCCCCGCCCTGGTCGGCGAGTATGAAAGGATCAGGACCGCCCAGGCGGCCAGGGGCATGGATTTCGGGAAAGGCGGCCTCAAGGGGAGGATCAGGGGCATTACTTGCCTGGCGCTGCCGCTCACCGTCAATTCCTTCCTGAGGGCCGAAGAGATAGCGGCGGCAATGGAGTCGCGGGGGTATGCGAGGGGCGACAGGACTTACCTGAAGGAGCTTAAGTTGAACAAGGCCGATTACGGCGCCATCGCGTTAGTGCTGGCCTTTTCCGTTTGCATACAGGTCCTGGCGTAACCTCCAGGACCGCGACCTGTAGAAGCGGACAAGGATCCAAAGGCAAAGGAGCCCCACGGCAACCACTATCAACACGTGCTCGACCCTGGTGACATCTCTCAGGATGACCTGCAGGCTGCTCCCTCCCATGTAGCCGATTCCTACCATGATGCTGACGCTGATTACGGCGGCAAGGCAATCCACCATTATGAATTTTTTCAAAGGCATCCCGGTAACCCCGGCTGCCAGGAAGAGCTGCGCCCTGAGGCCCGCAACCGACCTTCCCAAAAGGATATACCAGGCCCCCTTTGATTTGAACCTGGACTCGAGCTTTTCAAAGCTCTCCCGGGAAATGACCCTGCTGAGCCTCCCTTTTTCCACCAGGGACCTCCCGTATTTCCTGCCTGACGTATAAAGCAGGAAATCGGCGATAAGCAGCGCCGGAAAGATGGCCAGGATTGCCGGCCAGAAGCTTATGGCGCCGTTGGCAATCGATGCGCCGGTGATGATCAGGATGATGTCTTCGGGGAAAGGCAGGCCGAAACCGCCCAGGACGAGCAGGATAAAAATGCCTGTATATGGGAAATTGTCCAGCAGCCATGTATAATCCCGCATAGCTCCCCCTGCAGATTTGCCGGTTATATCTTAGTAGCGGCACTGCAAAATTCCCATCTGAAATTCCCGGAGTTGCCAGGCGCGCACCTTCGCGGGCGGCATGCCGTTCATAATACCGGGATATTTCTGATCTTTTTACCTATAAATTATTGACTATTTGCGGAGATTCCCTTATGAATTGTCCAGTTTTTCAGACTGGGAGCTAAGGAATGCCGCAAAGCGGGTTCATCTGGGTCGATGACAGTGATGGATTGCAGCGGGTCGTCAGGGAAGCCGGCCGCGCCAGGATCATCGCCCTCGACACAGAATATGATTCTTTTCATTATTTCCGGGAGAAGCTCTGCCTTGTCCAGGCCAAGACACCCCTGGGCACGTACCTGCTGGACCCGATCAGCGCTGATTTGGCGCCTCTGGCCAATATTCTCGCAAACAAGTCTATCCTGAAAATCATCCACGCCGGCGACAACGACCTGCGGATACTGACAAGGGATTACAATTTCGATTTCCGCAATATCTTCGACACGCAAAGGGCCGCGTCCATCCTGGGATCGCATCATCTCTCCCTGGGCTCCGTCATAACGGAGTACCTCGGGATCGAACTCAAGAAATCCAAGAAGATGCAGCGCTCGCAGTGGGACTGCCGCCCGCTCACAGGAGAGCAGATGGAATACGCGGTTGAGGATATTGAATACCTGATCCCGCTTTACCAGGAACTGAAAAGATTGCTCAAGGAGCGCGACCTCGAAAAGCAGGCCGAAAAGGCCTTCGAAGATGAAATCGCCTCGGCCAGGTGGTCTGAAAAGGTCCTGGACTCCCGCGGGCACACCCGGATCGACGGTTTCCAGGACATGAGGCCCAGCCAGAGAAGGCGCCTTGCCGCCCTTTACAGGTGGCGCTTTCACAAGGCTAAGGAAACAAACCGCGCGGTCTTCATGATCCTTTCCGACCAGAACATCGCGGAACTCGCCAAAGAGCGCATCTATTCAGCCGAATCCCTTTCCAGGTCGGGGATCCTCACCGAAAAAAAGTTCGAGCAGTACGGGATGGAAATCCTCGAAGCAGTCAAATCCAAGTAGATTCCCAAGTACC
>JBDKTK010000344.1:0-15524 GCA_039680225.1 Syntrophaceae bacterium | reverse complement strand
GTCGCACAGGTGGAGCGATCCCAGATATCCTTCACTTTGCTGCTTGTGTGTTTCCGGACCCCTGGAAGTTGATGGCGGTGATGCCGCTGTTGGCGGTTTTCGGGCCGAGTGTGTTAAAGGCGCGATTATCGTCGGCAAATATGAGTTTCGATTTTTCTTTGCTGTGCTCGAAAAAGCAGCATATGCCTTCTTCTCCCAGGTTGCGGGAGAGAAAGGCGAGGTCGTTTTCGTGATATTGGACGCAATATTCTATTGCGTTTTCCTCTTGATCGAATCGTTTATCCAGGGCTCTGAATTCGTAATTGTCTGATGTGATTTTATTTAGATCGAGCACCTTTTTTACGATATCGACCAGTTTCATGTTGTGAAAGATCCGGCAATTTTCGTTCATGAGCAAAAACCAGAATTCGGGCACGAGGCTGATTTCGTACAGGTGGTATTTTCCGTTCATGCCTGCATACTGGAAACGGCTGATCCGGCCGTGAAAATAGCGGGGTTCCGGGCTGCCGTATATCCAGAGCGTCCCCGGTCTTTTCATGACTTCCCCGATCCGGATCAAATCCAGGCTTACCAGGGATATCCTGGCGTCGAAGCATGTTGACAGACCCTCGTTTATCTCAAAACTTTCAACGGCCACCTTGTAGCCCAGGCCTTCAATTTTGAAAGTGATCTTGCTGCTGTTCAGGATATTGTTGAATTCCGCGGTTAATTCCTCCCCCGTCTGTAAACCGCTCAAAGCCATTTTATTGCCCTCCTTATTTTGAGTCTGTGAACTTAACCTGCCCTTCCGTGACGTGTTTTGGGGCAGAAATATTCTTTGTTGGTTGTCGGGGTTTATCATTTATTTAGGATATTATCCAGAAAAAATGTAGTCAAACAGGAAAATTATAATCTTATGATATGTAAATATAGGCAGGGTGTTATTCTTATCAGGCTAGGATGTTGTCGAACGATTATTCATTTGATTGTGCGGAATACTGCGATTTCATTTGAAATATTACGATAAATTGTAGGACAAATCATTAGCATGAATGATCAATCAATATAAAAAACCATTATAGGCATGCCCCCGCTCAATTTTTTTTGACTTAACAAAAGGTTTGAGTTACATAAAACTTGTGAATTTTCGATGATCTCTGGAAACAGTCTATATATATCCATCTCGGCGCAGCACTATTTTCCCTGTCCGCCCGCAGCGGGAGGAATGAAAAAAGGGAACAGGGCCAATTCTGGAAGTTTACCCGTCTCCACAGCAAACAAAAAAGAAACCAGGAAAGCAGACAACATAGTAAACAAGCTTCACGCCTGAACTCCGGGGGGATGAAATGGATGAGAGCTTGCAATGCGGCAAATGCGGCGTCTGGGTCCACTGTTTCCTGAGAAATTGTCCCATCTGCGGAGAGCCGATCTTTCTCGCGCTCGATAAGGTCAATGCCAAACCTGAACACTTCTTTGACCTGATGACCTCTCTGTACAATCTGGTTGCAGACAAGGACAATCCGCGCAGGGCCCGCTACTTTCCGGGGGTTTCGGAAAGGGTTATCCAGAGAAGGTGCGAGATCGAGTTCCAGGACGAAGCGCATGTTTTCGGGTTCGGCTATCACGATAATGAAGACTGGCCGGAAGAACTCAGGGACGTCTTCGCGATGGGCCTGACAAATACCCTGACCGGGTACATTTACAGGTACGTCGAGGAATTCATCCATGACGGCAAATGCGGCGAGCTCGCCGCCGCCGAACGCACAGCGCTGATATCCGCCCTCATGAGCGAGGAAACAGGCTTCAACGAAAGCTGCTTCCGGCAGCTGAATCCCGATAACGAGATCGACGGCCGCGTCCTGTTCTGCCTTGCCCTGAGGATAAACGAGAATTACCTGCGATTCCTGCTGGCTGATGAGGAGCAGCAGGATCAGTGGTTCCGCAGCGTCCTCGAGCAAAGCATTGAAAAGACCATCTACTTTTACGGTATGGCGTTCCGGGCCCTGTGGCCGGACAAAGACCTGAGGCGGTTCCTGGCAATGCGCCAGGGCGTAATCAGGAAGAATGTCGAGAAGGATTTTCTCTTCGGCTACGTCGTCAGGCTGAGCGAGTCGCTCAATCCCTGCAAGCCCCGGGCGGCTTCGCATCTGCATTAGCCGGGGCTGCGGATGGCGTGCAGATGCGGGGAAGCTTTTTCTCCTGTCAGCCTCCCTGCCCGAATTTTTTCAGCGCAATAAACTTCCGGAGATCACGAGCCGCTGAGCCTCGGACGTCCCCTCGTAAATCTCGGCGATCTTCGCGTCGCGCATCAGCCTCTCGACTTTCGCCCCCTTGATGTAACCGTAACCGCCGTGGACCTGGACCGCCTTGACCGTGTGCTGCATCGCCTTCTCGGTTGCGAAGAGCTTGGCCATGGAAGCTTCCCGGCCGAAGGGCCTTTTCCGGTCCCTGAGCCAGGCCGCGTTATGGGCGAGGAACCGCGCCGCCGCGAGGTCGACGGCCATGTCGGAGATCATCCAAGCTATGGCCTGCTGGCGGGAAATGGGGCCGCCGAACTGGACGCGCTCTTTTGAGTATCTGATCGTCTCGTCGAGCGCGGCCTGGAGAATGCCGACCGCCTGGGCGGCTATCCCGACCCTGCCGTGCTCGAAGCCCTTCATTGCTATTTCCAGGCCGGCCCCTTCGGGACCGAGCATGTTCTGCGCCGGGACGCGGCAATCCCTGAAATACACCTCCGAGGTCTGGGAAGAGCGCAGGCCCATCTTGTGAAAGGGCTTGCCTGGCATGAGGCCGGGGGTGCCTTTCGGGACAATGAAGGCGCTCATGCCCTTCTTGCCCGCGGACCTGTCCGTCCAGCAAAAGACGATATATATTTCGGCGATCGGCCCGTTGGAGACGAATGTCTTCGTGCCGTTAAGGACGAAATCGTTGCCGTCCCTTGCCGCGGCCGTGGTTATTGCTGAAACGTCGGTGCCCGCCCCCGGCTCGGTGAGCAGGAACGCCGCCATCCGCCCCTCCTTCGCCAGGGGGACGAGGAATCTCTTTTTCTGTTCGGCCGTCCCGTAATTGTTGAGTGACATACCGATGATCCCGGCATGAAAGGAGAACGTGAATCCGGTCGACGAGCACGACCGCGAAATCTCTTCGACCGCAACGGCGTGCGTCAGGAAATCGGCGCCGGCGCCCCCGAACTCCTGCTGGATGGGGATCCCCATCCAACCCCCTTCGGCCAGCTTTTTGAAAACCTCATCCGGGTGGCGGCTGTTCTCATCGAGTTCCGCGGCGATGGGCTCGACGTGCTTCAGGGCAAATTCCCGCATGTTGCTGCGAATAAGTTCCTGCTCTTCGGTGAGATTGAAATTCACGAGATGTCCTTTCTCCTTTATTTACAGGAAATACGGCAGGCGAGCGCGATTTCCCCGAGCCTGCCCCCTTCCGGGATGAACGGCAGATTGAGGATAATGGGTTTCACCATCCCCAGCATGACCCCCGCCGCCCTCATCCTACCGAAGAAAACGAGGGTCTGGGCCAGGAGGTAACCCGTCTCGACCTCGGGCACGATGTAAATATCCGCATTGCCGGTCACGACGCTCTTCACGCCTTTGCGGCCCGCCGCCGACTGGCTCAGGGCGCAATCTATGTCGAGGGGACCCTCGATCAGCGCCTTGCCGAACTGCTTGCGCTCCGCCATTTTCGACAGCAGCGCGGCGTCAAGAGTAGACGGGATGCTCGGGTTCACTCCCTCGATCGCCGCGAGCGCTGCTATCTTGGGGCAATCTATCCCCAGCTTGCCCGCCAGGGTTATGGCCTGATCGGTTATCTGCAGCTTCGCGGCTATGGCAGGGAAGTTGTTCACATACGTGTCCGTCACGATGATGAGCTTGTCCGTTTTCATAAGCTGGACGACCAGGGCGTGGCTGGCCAGTTTGTTCTTCATCAGGCCCGTTTTCGGGTCGAGGACCGCGCGCGAGAAGGCTTTCGGCTCGAAAGCTCCGCGCATCAGTACATCGGCCCTCCCCTCCTTGATGACTGATATTGCCGCTGCGAGCTCCCCGCCCGCTTTAGCGTCCTCGATTTCATAATCCAGCGCCCGGGGGAAATTCTTTTTTGCCAGCGCTTCCATTTTGCCGCGCTCGCCTATCAGGATGGGCATGGCCAGTTTTTCCTCCCCCGCCAGGGCCAGGATTTTCAGGTCGCCTTGCGACGCTTTCGGGACCGCGATTCTTTTCACTCCGGACGATTTCGCAATATTAATAATTTCTTCGAATGTGCCCATCGCTCACTCCCCTTTCATCCTGTCTGCCACCGCCACTCCCATCGCTATCTGCCCCAGGATCGATTCGCTGAAATCCGATCTGGCCGGAATGCATACGGCGCCCCTCGACGTCACGGACAAAGAGCAGCGTTGCACATCCAGGAAGACATCGAGCTTGCAGAGTATATTGCCCGTATCAAGGCAGGGCACGAGGAGTATATGGGGCAATTTCCCCATGTCGACATCTTGAAAATTCTTCAGCCCGCCTTTGGCGCCCAGCAGCATCCCCGTAAAGTCGGTTGCCTCGAGGATTTCGCATTCCCCCAGTGCGCCGGATTCGGCCATTTTCCTTATCTCCCTGTAGTCGCGGTACGACCTCAGGTTGCCCCCGAAGGCCCGCCGGCCGGAAAGGACCGAGACCCTCGGTTTTTTGAACCCCAGCAGCCGGTACATGAACAGGGCGTTTTTAAGGATGTCGACCTTTGTCTTCAGGTCCGGGTTGATGCTCACCCCAGTGTCCGTAAAGGCTACAAGGTGGTCAATGCCCGGCACCTCCCAGATGGAAATGACGCTGACCGTCATGCCGGACCCGAGTTTGGCTTCCGCCCTGATGATCGAGCGGTAAATGAAAGCGGTCGGGATCTGCCCCTTGCTGGCCAGGGCGATCTTTCCGGAAAACAGCATGCCGATGCCGAGGTCCGCAATAGCCTGCCGGTCAGTCTCGATAATCTTTTCAAACGGGCTGATATTGAACCCGACCTTGCCGGCGACCTCTTCCATCTTGCGCGAATCGCCGATGAGCACCGGCTCGATATACCCCTTTTCAAAACCCGCTTTGACGGCCGTCATGAAATCCTCGTCCTCGGGCGCGAGCACGGCCATCCTTTTCGGCCCTTTTTCTCCCGCAAGCCTGGCAAAATCATTCAGAGACCTGATCATTTCCATCCCCTTTTAACAAATTATTTTTTAATATCCTTGACTTGGGAAAGAACGTATTATAATTTTTCTGAAATGAAAAATATATTATTCATATCAGATTAAGACGATTTGTGAATTAGATTAAAGGTAAATTAATGGAATCAAGGCTCCTTACCTATTTCGTTGCCGTGGCGGAAGAACTCCATTTCGGGAGGGCGGCCAAAAGGCTTAATATATCGCAGCCGCCGCTGAGCCAGCAGATAATCCAGCTGGAGGAAAGGATCGGGGTGAAGCTTTTCACGCGGACCAGGCGCCACGTCGAGCTCACCCCGGCGGGACAGGTGCTGCTCCAGGACGCCCGCAAGATCCTGGCCCTTTCCGAGGAGGCCCTCCGCAGGGCGGTCCGCGCCGGCAAGGGCGAGATCGGCCGGCTCTCAGTGGGCTATATCGGGTCGGCGAATTACAGCGTGCTGCCGGACGTCATCCGCGAGTTCCGGAAACGCCTTCCGGAAGTGGAACTCTCGCTGGCCGAATTGAATACGAACCAGCAGATCGAAGCCCTGCGCGACGGAAGGATCCATGTGGGGTTCATGCGGCCCCCCCGGGGAATGGAAAACGAAGGCCTTTCGTTTGAAACCGTTCTGAGCGAGTCGCTTGTCGCGGCCATTCCCGGCAGCCACAAGCTGAAGGGCAGGGCTTCGATTCCCCTTAAAATGCTCGCGAAAGAGCCCTTCATCATGATCCCGAGGTCGAGGGGGCCGGGGTTTTTCGACCAGGTCATCGCGATGTGCCAGTCGGAGGGGTTCAGCCCCGAAATAGTCCTCGAAGCTTCGCAGTTCCATACCATCATCGGGATGGTCGCGGCCGGGGTCGGCATAGCAGTGGTCCCCGCATCCATGCAGCGCTCCCGGATGAAGGGGGTCGCATTCAGGAAAATCGAAAACGGGCCGCAAACCGAGCTTACCATGGCATGGTCAAGCGAAAACACATCCCCCGTCCTGAAAAAGTTTATCAGCGTGGCCAGGGAATCGGCCCGCCCTTGACAGCCGTCCCTTTCCCCCGGCTTGCCCGGACAAATCAAACAAACAGAGCAAGGAAAATCCGCGCCGGGAAGCGCATTAATGTTTCGCCGTTTGCTCAAGTAAAGCAAACAGACGCTAAAATTCTTTGCCGGCCAAGAACAGCAAGGTTTTCCCATCATTCATATACGCATTTTTTCTGGACAAAGCAGCTTGCATGAGATAAGAAATTCTTCATTAATTATTGTAAACTGGTTTTATTAATTCGCGCCCGGAAACGACATCTTCATTTATGAACAACCGCGTAATGACTGCGAAATCCCTGTTGTCCCGCCTTTTGCCGTTTCTGTGTGCCTCCCTTATCGTGGCCTGCGCTTCAGCTCCGAAGACAGAGCCCTCGCCCGCCAGGACATTCGAGCCGAAAAGCATAGAAATAAAAATTGCGGCATCCGGCCTGCTCAATGCCGTCAATGACGAACCCCATACGCTGGTACTGCTCGTTTACCAACTGGAGAACATAAACTCATTCAAGCAATTGACCAAGGATGAGAACGGCATGGAAAAGCTCCTCCAGGCCGGGAAGTTTGATCCGAGCGTCCTTTCCATAGATCAGCTGATAATAGAGCCGGGCGACAACAGGACATTTCTCCTCGACAGGGTCGAGAACACGAAATGGGTGGGCATAGTCGCCGGTTATTACAGTCTCAATCCGGGCCAGGCAAGCAGGTTTTATGAGGTCCCGGTCAAGGTTGAGACTACAGGCATATATGGATTCAGGAAGACGGAAACCAAGATGGGCCATCTTTCCGTAAATTTAAACCTGGGGCCAGGCTCCCTCAACGAAATGGAAGCAAAAAAATGAAAGCCCGTAAACCTATCCTCTGGAACCAGGGGCTCTTTGTAAAACCCCAGCATTTTCAGCAGAACGACCTTTATTTCCAGTCCCTCCTCCGGCCGCTGCAAACCCACCTGCACCCTTTCTTCTGGGGTGTCTGCAAGCTGAATATCCAGGATGCCGCCCTGAAGAACAAATCTTTCGATATCCTCGAGGGCGAATTCATTTTTCATGACGGCACATGGGTGATCCTTCACGACAACGCCCTGTTCCAGCCGCGTTCCTTCAAGGACGCCTGGGCCGAACCGGAAAAGCCGTTCAAGGTCTATCTGGGCCTGCGCAGGTGGAACCACAAGGGCGAGAATGCGACATTGTCCGATGAGCAGGACATCCAGAAATTCTCGACTCGCTTCGTCAGCGGCAACAGCCTGGACGAAGTGGCCGACCTTTACCAGAGCGCGCCCTCCGCCCAGGTCAAATCCCTTGATTACATGGTAAAGATTTTCTGGGAAGGGGAACTGGAGGATGCCGGGAATTTCATGTTTCTGCCCATAGCGGAACTTGTTTACAACGGCCAGGAAACAGTCCTGTCCAACAAGTTCGTCCCCCCGTCGGTGTCTATCGCCGGCTCCCGAAACCTGATGCAGATTGTCCGGACGGTAAGGGACAACGTACTCGCCAGGTGCCATATCCTCGAGGAGTACAAGATTCCCAGGGGAGTGCAATTCCAGGACCTCGAACCGAACTACCTGTCCTACTTCCTCGCCCTGACAATCCTCAACAGGTATGTCCCGGCCCTCAACCATATAGCCGAAACGCCGCAAATCCATCCGTGGGACCTTTACGGTCTGCTGCGGGGGCTCATCGGGGAGCTCAGTTCGTTTACCGACCGGATAGACGCGACGGGATGTCTGAAAGACGGCTCTTCCCTGCTGCCGCCCTACGACCATGAAAACCCGGGGTTCTGTTTCGGCCAGGCCCTGACGCTCCTGCAGGAGCTGCTCAGTTCAGTCCTCGTCGGCGCGGAACACATCATCCGTCTCGTCAGGGACAGGAATTATTTTTCGGCGCGGATCGGGCCGGAAATACTCGATTCCCGGAACAAGTTCTACCTCCTTATCAGGTCCTCGATCGGCACGGAGCAGATCCGCAATGAAACGCAGCGCCTCGCAAAGATCAGCAGCATCGGGCATATCCCGACCCTCATCCAGAGGGCCCTGCCCGGCCTGGAAATGGAGGAAGCCCCCGCCCTGCCGCCCGGCGTCCCCAAAAGGCCGGATTCGGTTTGCTTCAGGCTCAACCGGAATTCGGACCAGGGAATGGAAATCCTGAAAAGCCAGGACATCTGCATGTACTGGAACGGGGCGCCCGAAGATCTGACGGCGGAACTGGTGGTGGTGAAGTAAGTCCATGGAATCAGCTGCAGAAAATATCCGGGGATTGCCTCCCCCCCCTTACCTGCACTGCCCCGTGCGGCTCAGCGATGCTTTCATGGAAATCATCGCGTACACGGGCGATTTGCTGGAGAAATTCAAGACCGGAAATATCGGCTGCGAAGAGGTTTCAAGGGACTATGCAGAACTCATATCCCTCGCCGAAGATCTCGTGCAGCTCCGGGGCTTTTCTCCCGCCCAATGGAGAGATTCCCTGTTCCCCGTTTGCGCCCTTATTGATGAGCTCCTCATGTGCTCCGCATGGCAGCAAAAGGAAGAATGGCAGAAATACCAGCTCCAGCTTGCCTTCTTCGACACAACCAATGCAGGAGAGGAATTCTTCAGGCGCCTTGCCGCACTCAGGGCCGAATGCCCCGAAGGAGAGGGCGGCAACGACTCCGTCCGCGAAATCTACGCATTCTGCCTGGCCATGGGCTTCAAAGGCAGGTACTACGGCCCCCAGGACTCTGGCAGGCTCCGCGACATCCGGGATGCGAACATCCGGGCCGTAACTGGAATGATAGGGCCTTCTGTCGCAGACGACAGCGGCGAACTGTTCCCCGGAGCGTACCCGCTGGAAACAAACTACAGGAAAAAGAAAGGCTGGAACAGGAAGTTCAACTTTCTGAGCGTCACGATATTTCTTCTGCCGCTGGCTGTGTTCGCAGCCATGTTCATTTTATACCGGAACATCCTGGGAACGCTTGTTGATAATTTTTTCAAATAGGACCGCGGACAACCTTTTGCGGGCAAGGCCCCTGTTGTGATTAAAAAAATTCTGAAATTCATGCTCATCGCGCTGCTCATCCTGGTCACGGCGTGCCTTGTATTCCTGCTCGTGTATTTCAAAAAATGGCCGTGGTGGACAGGGATTGCAATCCTGGCCGGGATCTTCGGCATTGTCATCGGCATCCTTTTCCTGAAAAAGTATCTCCTGCGCAGGAAGGAGAAGAAATTTGTCCAGCGCGTCGTCGAGCTGGACGAAGCCCAGATTAAAACTGCGCACCTCAGCGAGAGGGAGCAGCTCAAGGATCTTCAGGAGCGCTGGACGCGGGCAATAGAGCTGCTGCGCGGCTCCTACCTGAGGAAACGCGGGAATCCCCTGTACGCCCTCCCCTGGTACCTCGTCATCGGGGAATCCGGTTCGGGCAAGACCTCCGCAATCAAAAGCGCCGGGCTCAATTCGCCTTTGAATGATGACCATGCCGCGCTGGGCCTTGCGGCCACCCGCAACTGCGACTGGTGGTTTTTCCAGGAGGCGATCATCCTTGACTCGGCGGGAAGGTACACGATCCCGATCGATTACGAGCCGGACAGGGAGGAATGGAAGAAATTCCTGGAGCTCCTGGCCAGGTACCGGAAGAAAGAGCCCCTTAACGGGATAATCGTGGCAATCGCGGCGGACACGCTCCTCGGCGCCGACCGCAAAAAGCTCGTGCAGGACGGCCAGAGCATCCGGCAGAGGATCGATCAACTCATGAAGGTGACCGGCGCCCGGTTCCCCGTTTACATAATGGTCACGAAGATGGACCTGGTGCACGGGTTCACCGAATTCTTCGAGGCGCTGCCCGAAGACAGGACCGAGCAGGCCATGGGGAGCCTCAACCGGGAACTCAACATGTTCTGGAAGGAATTCCTGGACAAGTCTTTCGACGAGCTGTCGGTCAGGCTCAAGGACCTGCGCCTGCTCCATGCAAATACTTCGGGGGGCGCCCCCGTTCCCGGTCAACTGATATTCCCCAACGAGTTCGACCAGCTCAAGCCGGGCCTGGAGATATTCGCGCGGGCCGTCCTGGAGGAAAACCCTTACCAGCAGACGCCCCTGTTCCGGGGGATTTATTATTCCAGCGCCAGGCAGGTAAGCACTCCCCTGTCCGTTGCGTGCAGGCGCATCCGCCCGGTTGAGCATAAAGACCGGAAAGACAGGGGATTTTTCCTGAAGGAAATCTTCAGGAACATCCTGCCTTCCGACCGCAGCCTCTTCAGTCCGCTGCCGGAATTCCTGAGGTGGAGCTATCTGACCAGCCGTCTCGGGCTTGTTTCCTGGGTCCTTGTCTGGGCGGCGCTTTGCGGCCTGATCAGTTTCCTGTTCATTCATAACCTGTCCGCTCTCGACCATTTCTCCACAGACCACCGCATAAAGGCCGAGACATCAGGCAATATCGCTTCCGACATCCTGCTCCTGGACAGGATGAGGCTCACGATTCTCGAAGTGGAAGACGACAACGACGATCTGCTCATTCCGAGGTTCGGGATCGACGCCGACCGGCAGGTCGAGACACGGCTGAAAGCCGAATACGTGCAGAAGTTCCGGCAGTTCTGGCGCCCTTTCTATATGGACCTGCTGCTGAGAATTGAAAAAGTCGACGCCCAGGCGCCGGAAGGGCTGATAACAGATTACATGGGATTCATCGTGACCCAGACAAAACTGCTGAGGCTGTACGTCGCCCGGGAAAAAGACCTTCCTGTCGAGATGTTCAGGAAAGCGAGCGCGGACCTGATGAAACAGGAATACCCGGACGTCCCGGCCGAGATCACCTCCAAAATGGGCGATCTCTTTCACGCCTTTCTCTTGTGGAGCAACAATCCGATGGGCGCCCAGGACTTGCTGGACACATCGCAGGCAACTATAGCCGGTCTTATGAACAAATCCCGGCACCTTAACTGGCTGGTCGAGAAATGGATCCCGGATGCGCCCGATACAGGCCTGGAAAAGTTCTGGGGGGCCGTCAGCGAACGGGAACTGTTCCGTGTCCGGGGCGCATACACTGCGAAGGGCAGGAAGAATATCAGGGAATTCATCGGGATCATGGAGTCCGTCCTGAAAGACAAGGGTCCCTTCGAATCCAGGAAAAAAGAATTCTGGGAATGGTACGAACAAAAGTTTTACGCCGAATGGAGCGATTTCATCCTTAATTTCGGCAAGGGGGCGACGGGGCTGCAGGATTTTGCCGCCCGGCAGCACGCGGCATCCCTGATGTCCACGGGCCAGAACCCTTATTTCAGCCTGCTTGACAGCGCCGCAACCGAGATATCCGAATTCGGGCTGAGCCCAACGGCACCGGCTTGGGCGGCCCTGCTGGTGAATCTAAACGACATCCGCAAAATGTCGCAGAACGCGGAAAAGAAGAAAGAGCCGAAAACCGTAACCTACAAGATCAAGGACTTTACCAGCAGGCTGGCCGAGCAGGTGAAAAGCCGCGCCGACCGGGACGAAGCGGCCAAACTCGAGACCACGATTGCGCTGGCGAAGATCTGGACGGACTACGAGAAATCGCTCGAGGCGCTTTCTCCGATAGCCACTTCCCGGGAGATGTGCTTCCGGACGGCCTCGGATTATTTTGCCATCCAAAGCAGCGCCGCGGATAACAAATCAACCCTTTACGCAGCCTACAATAACTTCCTCAGGATCAAGGGCGTACTGGCAAAAAAGGATGATTCGGACGCAGTCTGGAACCTGGTGGTCGGGCCCATGGATTACATGCTTTATTACACCATTGAAGAGACCGCTTCATATCTCCAGGCGCAGTGGACCGAGCAGGTGCTGGCCAGGGTGGAAGGGGTCTCGAAAGAAAAGGTCCCGCAGATCCTGTTCGATAAAAACCAGGGCGTGGTCTGGAAATTCGTATCGGGAACGGCAGGGCCTTTCCTGGGAAGGACAACGACGGGGTATTTTTCGCGAGCAGCCTTCGAGAGATCGGAATTTGAAAAATCCATCCCGTTCACCGAGGCCTTTTTTGAATTCCTGGACGCGGGGGCTGAAGGGATCCTGAACGAGCAGCCGGAATACAGGGTCAGCCTGGAGACGCTCCCGATTTCAGTGAACAGGGACGCCAAGGTCGAGCCCTATGCAAACATCCTGTTGCTGCAGTGCGCCGACGGGCAGGCGCAGCTCAAGAACATGAACTATCCCCAGAAGAAGGTGATCCGCTGGTCGCCCGAGAGCTGCGGGGACGTGACCCTGCAGATACTGTTCCCCGATATGACATTGACCAGGACGTATCCGGGCAAATCCGGGTTTGTCAGTTTCCTTTCCGAGTTCAAGACCGGCTCGCGGACATTCACCGCAGACGATTTCCCGTATGACAAGGTGTTCATCCAGGGCAAGGCCGTGAAATGGATCAGGGTATCATACAAGATAAGCGGCGCCGGCCCCGTCTTGCAGACGCTTACCAGGGTGCCGTCGAACGTGCCCCTGGAAATAATTGCGAGCCATGAGTGAGCGGAATATGGACTTGACGGACCTCGGCAAAAAACCTGTCAGCGGCCCTAATCCGGCGGGAGCGGATATCCGCGAGGATGCTCAATACGAGTTGCTCCTCGCCGAGATCGAAAAGCTCAACTCCGTCTCGGCGGCGGGTGCGGTGGACTGGAACAAGGTCCGGGACATCTCTGCGGGCATCCTCGCCGGGAAATCCAAGGACCTGACCGTGGCAAGCTACCTCGCAGCGGCGCTGCTGAAGATTGACGGGCTCAGGGGGTTGGCGGCGGGAGTCCGGGTCCTCCGGGACTTGCTGGAGACCTACTGGGACGGCATGTACCCGGCCGCTTCCCGGGTGCGGGCGCGGCGCAATGCCATCGAGTGGTGGGTCGAATCCGTTGGAAAGGACCTGGCCCAACTCCCCGGGGAGACGTGGCCCGCAAGCGACAGGGATTCACTGATCGGGGACCTGGCCGCCGCCGATTCTTTTTTAGCGGAGAAGATGGACAACGCCCCCATGCTCCTGTCCATCAAGAGTGCCGTGGAATACCTGCTGGCCGCGGAACCAACGGCCGCGCCGGAGCCGGAAGCCCCGTCCGAAAAAGCCGCTCCGGAAGAAAAGGCTGCTCAGCCGGGACAATCGAAAGGTCCGCCGGCCGCTGCCCCTGAGATCCAGCATGCGGCTGTTCAGAAAGGCATGCCGGAAGGCATGGACCTCGACGAGACGCTTGACTTCGGGGCCGGCATCCTGGGCAGGGCAGCGGAGATGGTTGCCGGGCAGTCGCCGCCGAACCCTCTCTTCTTCAAGCTCAAGCGCCTGGCAGCGTGGCTGCCTGTTACAGAGCTTCCCCCCGCGGATAACGGCCGGACTGTATTGCCGCCCCCGGAAGAAGAGGAGTTGCAGGTATTGAAAAGGCTCCGGGACGCCCGGGACTGGATGGGCCTCATGCAGTTCGCGGAATCACTGGTCGGCCGCTATCTCTTCTGGCTGGACTTGAGCCGGCTGAGCGCGGAGGCCCTCGCGAAGCTTGGTCACGCGGATTCGGCCGGGACGGTCGTGCTGGAGACGCAGACGTACGCGGTCCGGCTGCCCGGGGTGGAGAATTTATCATTTAATGACGGCATGCCTTTTGCCGATAATGAGACAAGGTCCTGGTTGAAAGCAAATCCCGGCGAAGCGGGGCAGGCCGGGTCTCAAGTGCCGGCAACGACCGGTATCGGGAACGAGGCGGCAAGGGCCCGGGAATATTTTAAAGGCGGACCCCTGAATATATCCCTTAAGAAAATCAGCGGGGAATTGAACAGCATGGCTGCGGGGCGCGAACGCCTGGTCCTGGAAACGGGACTGTGCCGGGTCCTCGCGGAAATGGACCAGCCCAGGCTGGCCCTGTCCTTTGCAGAGGACATTCTGCTCTCGGTCGAGAAGCACGGGATAGACAAGTGGGAACCGGAACTGGCGGTCGAGGCGTTCGCCGCCGCAGCTTACGTCCTGCGCAGGGCAAACGAAAGCGAGCAGCGCGTCAACTCCCTGCTCAACCGGATCGCGGTCCTGGACCCGTCGAAGGCATTGGACCTAATATAATCCCCGTCGCGGGGGTGGAATATAAAAAAGTAATTTTTTCAAAAAAATATTGCATCTATAAAGGAGGTTAACATGGCCAAAGAAGCTTCAGTTGCTCCAAAGGAAAGAGTTAATATCGTATACAGGCCGGCAACGGGCGATGCGAAGGAAGAGGTGGAGCTGCCGCTCAAAGTCCTTGTCATGGGCGATTTCACCCTGCAGAAGGACGACCGCGCCATCGAGGACCGGGCGCCCGTAAACATCGACAAGGACAACTTCAATGACGTCCTCAACGCCTCTGACGTAAGCCTCGAGACGACGGTCGCCAACAAGCTCTCCCAGGAGCCGGATGCCCAGATGAAAGTCAGCCTTGATTTCAAGGACATCAAGGACTTCGATCCCGATTCAATAATCCAGAAGGTGCCGGAACTCAAAAAGATCCTCGACCTGAGGGAAGCCCTCAAGGCGCTCAAGGGGCCCCTCGGCAATGTCCCCGAGTTCCGCAAGAAGATACAGGAACTCGTCAAGGATGAGGGGGCCAGGACCAGGCTGCTGAAAGAACTGAACATCGAAAAATAAAAGGGGAAGAAAAAATGGCCGAAGAAAAAACAGCGAAGACAACCCAGCCGCAAGAGGTCCAGGAAGCCGAGGCATCCCTTCTCGACGACATTGTCTCAGCGACCCGGATGAAACCGACGGACGAAGGCTATGCGATCACCAAACAGGGTGTCCAGGCCTTCATCGATGAACTGCTCAAGCCCGGACAGGAAGAAGCGCGGGTGACCCAGGCCCTCGTTGACGACATGATTTCGAGCCTGGACCAGAAGTTGAGCATGCAAATGAACGAGATCCTGCATAACAAGGACTTTCAGAAACTGGAGTCCGCCTGGCGTTCCCTGAAGTTCCTGGTTGACCGCACGAACTTCCGCGAAAACGTCAAGGTTGAAATGATGAACGCGTCAAAGGAAGACCTGCTCGCGGACTTCGACGATGCGCCGGAAATAACGAAATCCGGCCTATATAAAACCGCGTATACGAGCGAATACGGCCAGTTCGGGGGCCAGCCCTACGGCATGATGGTCGGCAACTACGAATTCGGGCCCGGTTCCCAGGACGTCCGCCTGCTGCAGAACGTGGCAAGCGTTGCCACCATGGCCCATGCGCCCTTCCTGGCGGCGGCGGGCTCGCAGTTCTTCGGGCTCGAAGACTTTTCGACCCTGCCCAACATGAAGGACCTGAAATCCGTATTCGAGATGCCCCAGTACATCAAATGGAGATCGCTGAGGGAATCGGAAGACGCCCGCAACATCGGGCTCGTCATGC